>CAZZIL010000060.1:0-2876 GCA_964654265.1 uncultured Gammaproteobacteria bacterium
CGGCCGGGCGACTTGCCGACCAGGGCGATCTCGCCCAGGTGGGGGCGCGCGCACCCGTTCGGGCACCCGCTCATCCGTATGCCGACCTCCTCGTCGCGCAGGCCGTGCGCATCGAGCATCCCCTCGACCTTCGACACCAGCGCGGGCAGGTAGCGCTCCGCCTCCGCCATCGCGAGCGGGCAGGTCGGCAGCGCCACGCACGCCATGGATCCGCGCCTCAGCCCGGAGAGTCCCTCCTGCCCGGCCGCCACCCCGCGGCGCTCCAGCACCGCCTCGACCCGCGCGCGGTCGCGGCCCGACACCGACGACAGCATCAGGTTCTGGCTCGGCGTCATGTTGAACTCGCAGCAGTCGAGCCCGGCGATCTCCGCGAGCGCGGTCTTCAGCGCGTGGCCGTCGCGGTCCGCGATCCGCCCGTTCTCGATGAACAGGGTGAGCCGTTGCCGGTCCCCCTTCCCCTGCCAGCCGAGCGGGTCCCCGGAACGGTCGAACCGGAACGGGCGCGGCTTTCCCAGCCGGATCCCGGCGCGGCGCGCCAGCTCGTCGCGCACGAAACCGAGGCCGAGGCGCTCGACGGTGTACTTGAAGCGCGCGACGCGGCGGTCGCTCCGGTCGCCGTGGTCCCGCTGGATCGCCGCCAGGTGCCAGGCGATCCCGACCGCCTCGCCGGGCGCGCAGAACCCAAGGACGTCCGCGAGGCGCGGGTGGGTGCGCCCGTCGCCGAAGGTCATCCCCATTCCGCCGCCGACCGCGACGTTGTACCCGCGGAGGGTCCCCCGCTCAACGATCGCGACAAAGCCGATGTCGTTGGAGAGGACGTCGGTGTCGTTGCGCGGCGGGACCGCGATCGCGATCTTGAACTTGCGCGGGAGGTAGCGCTCCCCGTAGAGCGGGTCCTCCTCCCCTGCGCCCGGCGCGGCGTCGACGCGCTCCTCGCCCAGCCAGATCTCGTGGTATGCCCGGGTGCGCGGCAGCAGCTCCTCGCTGATGCGGACCGCCAGCTCGCGCACCGTGCGCTGGACGGCGGTGTCGGGCGGCCCCGGCGGGCACACCACGTTGCGGTTGACGTCGCCGCACGCCGCGATGGAATCGAGCAGCGCCTGGCCGCAGCTGCGCACCACCGCCCTCAGGTTCGTCTTCGGGATCCCGTGGAACTGGATCGTCTGCCGGTTGGTCAGCCGCAGGGTGTGGCGCGTCGTGAGCCGCCGCGCAATTCGGTCGCACTGCAGCCACTGGCGCGCGCCCATCACCCCGCCGGGGACGCGCAGCCGCAGCATGAACGAGTGGGCAGGCTCCAGCTTGCGCCGGGTGCGCTCCTCGCGCAGGTCGCGGTCGTCCTGTTGGTAGATCCCGTGGAACTTCACCAGGTGGGTGTCGGACTCCGCCAGCGACCCGGTGCGCGCGTCGGCAAGCCCGGCGGCGATCCCGCCGCGCAGGCCGTCGCTTTCGGCCTTGGCGCGCTCGACCGGCGTCGGCGGCCCGGCCGGCGCGGCGGGCGTGGGTGCGGCACCCATCCCGGTCAGTACACGTCGCGCTGGTAGCGGCCCTCGTCGACCAGCCGCGCGAGGAACTGTTCCGGGTCCTCCCCGCCCTCGCGGGCGGCGATCTCGCCGAGGGCCGACTCGACATCCTTCGCCATCCGGGCCTCGTCCCCGCACACGTAGACGTGGGCGCCGCGCCCGATCCACTCCCACAGCCGGGCCGACTCGGCGAGCATTCGGTGCTGGACGTGGCGCCGCGGATGCGCGGGATCCCGCGAGAATGCGACGTCCAGGCGGGTGAGCAGTCCCCTCGCGGCGTGCGCCAGCCACTCCCGCTGGTAGTAGTAGTCGTCGTCGAAGCGGCGCCCGCCGTAGAACAGCCAGTTGTCGCCGGCGGCCCCGCGCAGCTCGCGCTCCTCCAGGAAGGCCCTAAACGGCGCGACGCCGGTGCCGGGACCCACCATGATCACCGGGACATCGTCCCCCGGCAACCGGAACGCCGGGTTCGGCTGGACGTAGACCTCGACCGGGTCCCCGGGCCGCAACCCCGCAAGCCAGGAGGAGCACAGCCCCTCGGAGACCGACCCGTGCCGGGTCGCAAACCGGTCGCAGCCGACCAAGAGGTGGGCCTCGCCTTCGCGCGCGGCGTGCGACGACGCCAGCGAGTAGAGCCGCGGCGCCAGCCGCCGAGGCGCCGAGAGGATGTCGGCGACCCGGCCGGGCGGCGGCGGAAACTCCCCGAGCAGGTCCCCCAGGTCCCTCCCGTGGGCGAACCGGTCCGCCCGGTTGACGTCGCCCGCGATCCGGGAAAGCGCGCCGTCCCCGGCGATGTCGGCGTAGCGGCGCAGCACCCGCGGGGTGATCCGGGTGATCTCCAGGTCGCGGGAGAGCCACTCGCCGACCGGGGCGACCCGGCCATCGATCTCCACGGGCTCGTCCGGCGGGACGCCGAGCGCCTCGGCGACTTTCGCGACGCGCTCCGCGCCGTTCCTCGGCCACACCCCGAGCGAGTCCCCGGGCTCGAACCCGATCCCGGAGCCCTCCAGCGACAGCTCGATGTGGTGGGTGCGCTTGTCGCTGCCAGGGGCGGTGAGCCGCACGTTCTCCAGCACGGCGGCCTCGAACGGCCGGCCGCGGGACCACGCCGGCCCACCGTCATCGCCGCCGTCGGGCGTGCCCGTCCGGACGACGTCCACGCCCGGGGACTCTCCGCCGTCGCCGGACTGCGCCAGCACCAGGACGGCGTCCGTCCATCGCCGCGCGTCCGCGTCGAAGTCGACGTCGCACTCGGCCAGCGGCCGCAGGCGCGAGGCCCCCAGGTCCTGGAGCCGCGCGTCCAGCGCGCGCCCGGCCTCGCAGTAGCGCTCGTACGTGCTGTCGCCGAGCGCCAGCACG
>CAZZIL010000061.1:0-13231 GCA_964654265.1 uncultured Gammaproteobacteria bacterium
GCGGGGAGGGATCTGCACGCTCACGCTGAACCGCCCCAAAAGCCGGAACGCGCTGTCGGACGCGCTGATCGCGGACCTGCAGGCGCAACTGGACGCGATCGCGGCCAACGGGTCGGTGCGTGCCGTCTTGGTCGCGGCAAGAGGGAAGATCTTCTGCGCGGGGCACGACCTCAAGTAGGTGCGCGCGAAGTCGGGGCTCGACGATCTCCAGGACCTGTTCCGGCGCCGCTCGGACCTGATGCTGTCGATCGTCCGGCTGGACAAGCCGGTGGGCGCGGTGGTCGAGAGGATCGCGACCACGGCGGGATGCCAGCTGGCCGCCACCTGCGACATGGCCGTCACCTCCCAAGGCGCGTCGTTCGCCACCCAGGGCTGCACGTTGGGCTGTTCTGCCCCACCCCAACGGTGGCGTTCAGCCGGAAGATCGGGAGGCACGCCTCAATGGAGATGCTCATGACCGGGATGCCGGCGGGCGCGGAACACGCCTTGGAACTCGGGCTGGTGAACCATGTGACGCCCGACAGCCAGGCAATGGCGAAGGCAAGGGAGATCGTCGAGGGCATCGCCGCGAAATCCATCCTCACCGTCGCCATCGGCAAGGAGGCGTTCTACTGGCTACTTGAGATGCCGCTCGGCGAGGCGTACGACTACGCCAGCGAGGGCATGGCGAAGGGCATGATGGTCCGCGACGCCCAGGAGGGCATCGATCCTTTGTGGGGAAGCGCAAGCCAGTGTGGACCAGTGGCTGAAGATCCCGGAGACATCCGCCGCATCGCCTTGGCAAGCACGCTACCATCCGTCCTCCCCTCTGCCGAATCGGCAGGACAACGAAAGGGCGCGTGCGCCCCGCCTGCCGAACGCGAGACCGGATGCGCCACGCAATCGATACACACTCGCGGACAACGCGCGTCCGGCCGAACTCACCCGCCCACAGAGTACGACACGTGGACTCCGAACTGATCAAGAGCCTAGTGCAACAGGGAGAGGCACTTGGAGTTGAATTCAAGAGCGAGTCGCACAAGCCCCTGAATGACCGGGAACTCGCCAAGACGATCGTCTGCCTTGCCAATCGACGCGAACGCGGCCCGGCCTGGCTACTGGTCGGGGTTGAGGACGATGGCACGATCAGCGGCGCGCGCCCACGCCACGGCGACCACACCGAACCCGCCAAGGTGATCGCTGCGGTCGCATCCCGCACAAACCCCAGTGTTGCCGTGGAGGTGCACAGTGTCCAGGTCGAGGGAAAAATAGTCTTGGCAATTCAGATCCCGCCCGTGAGGAACGTCGTGGGGACCAGCGACGGGACCTTTCTGATGCGGGAGATCGGGCATGACGGAAAGCCCACGTGTCGCCCGATGTCGCGTGCCGACATGGATTCGCTTCAGGGAGATCACGGCCACTCCGACTACACCAGCGAAATCGTACAAACCGCCACGTGGGACGACCTTGACCCGCGGGAGTTCGATCGCTTCCGCGGTGTCGTGCGAGACTATTCGCCCACCAGCGACACCGCCCTGCTGGAGCTGTCCAATCTGGATTTGGCGAAGGCCCTCGGGGTTGTCAACGCCAACGGCGACCCGAGGGAGATACGGGTCGCGGCCCTCCTGCTTTTCGGAACGGAGGATGCCTTGGCCGGCACGATACCCAATCACAGCGTGGCGTTCCAGTTCCAGCGGGGGGACGACCTCGAGGTGAACGATTTCTTCAGGGGACCTCTTCTGAGAGTGCTGGAAGAATGCCAGCGGCGCATGGACGCCCGCAAAGCTGAACGAGAGCTGATGGTCGGCTTCATCCGCGTGGGCGTGCCCAACTACACCCGCAGGTCGCTTCGCGAGGCGCTGATCAACGCAATGACACACCGCGATTACCTGCGGCTCGGCGCGATCCACTTCCAGTGGTACGATGACAAAATCAGGGTGTCAAACCCGGGCGGCTTCCTGGTGGGGACCAGGCTCGACGGTCTTATCGGGATCAATCCCCGGTCACGCAACTTGTTGCTCGCCAACGTCTTCAAGCGTGCGGGTATTGTCGAAAAAAGAGGGCATGGGATTGACATGATATTTAAGGACCATGTTCACATAGGCCGAGCCGTTCCCTCCTATGCGAAAAGCACCGACCATTCCGTGATACTTGAGTTTCCCGGGGGGGAGCCCAACCTAAACTTCGTCCAAGTGATTGCCGAAAAGGAGCATAGCGGCCGAAAATTCTCTCTCGCCGATCTCCTGGCCCTGAATCGACTCTGGTCCTCGGGAGGCGCCTCCACCTCCGATATCGCGCGAGCGATCCAAGAAACGGAGACTGACGCGGTCAATGTCCTTGCCCTCCTTGAGAAAGATGGCCTGGTTGGCAGCCAAAACAAGGGGCAAAGCACCAGATGGTCGCTGTCCGAGGCTATTCTTCGCCGCCTGTACCCAACGGTCAGGCCTATCACCGACGACGAGATTGGTGAAATGGTGCTCCGCCACGTGGATAGGCATGACCGCATCACCCGCAATGGAGTCGCCAAGCTCTGCGGCATTGAGTCCACTCGGGCTCGGCGTGTTCTGGCACGTCTTGTGAAGGCCGGCAGATTGGTGGTGCGCGGGACCAGGAGATGGGCGTTCTACGAGCGCGGGGACGAGGATTGACACACGATGCGCGTGCGGTTCGCCGAGAAGCGTCCGCAAGCCGACACTGAAAAACGTTCTTCACCCTCACGACTTCCGGCGCTAAACCGCGCATGGTTCAGCGTCACCCTCCCTATTGTCTCCCGCGGAGGATCTTGGCTCGGTCGTTATCGGTCACATTGAGTGTCCGTGCAGGACACATGGTCTGGCCATTCATTTGCGCCGATTCGATGACTTCCCTGATCGTTGAGGGACACCACAGGGAGAAATTTCCCACCCGAGAGTGTTCATAGCCTTCCATACGGCGTTCATAGAATTTCATAGGGACATCCATAGAAGCGTCCATACGGATCCTTGACGCGCCTCCGCGTTTGACCAAAACCGCGTAACAAACTGTAAAAAAACACTAAACAGGACGTGAAAAGCAGAGCCGGCGACCGCGGGCATGCGCCAAAAAGGTCCATACCAGCCCATATGCGCATTCATAGATTTTCATAGAAGAAATCATAGGAGCGCTCATAGGGGCGTCACTGTCATTTTCCGCTCTTGGCGAATCTCATCTACACGCAGCCATAAAATTCCCGAACACCCATGATGCGTCTAACCAAAATGGTGGCATGTGCCCGGTGAGCAGCGGTGCACTCTGCAACAAGAGAACACAGAAACGACCCTGATGCTCCCCTCTTCAGACAGCGAGGCAGGGAGATCCGTGTGGTAGGCACAGATAAAGACGGCCCACGAACCGCATGCCACCCGCCCGATCAAGGTTGCACACACCCCTTCCCGGATCGGAGGGTCGCAACCAGAAAACGGCGAAAACACCCATAACGCGCCCAAGCGTCCCGTAACCCGACTGGGTGAACTGAGGCAAAACACCATGAAGTGCATCATTGACACGCCTAATGCTCTCATTGTCTCTCAACAAGAAAAAGGTCATAACTGCTGAAAGAGGCCATAACGTGCGCCATAACTTGGCCCATAACGCCAAAAGCCCCGGTGACGAGGCACACACGGCACCGTGGCATCTGCCCCCCACCGTCGGGACGTAAGCGAGCACCGCTGGCACGCCTTGGCCGGAAGCGGGCATGGGCGGTGCCGCGGCAGTCAGCCGCCGGACGGCTCCGCAAGCTTCTGCCGAAGCAGGTACTTCTGTATCTTTCCGGTCGATGTCCGGGGAATCGCCTCGAACACGATGTGCCGGGGACACTTGAACGACGCGAGGTTCTCCTTGCAGTGGGCGATGAGCTCCTGCTCCGACACGCTGTGGCCCTCGCGCAGCTCGATGAACGCGCAGGGGGTCTCGCCCCACTTCGGATCGATCTTGCCGACCACCGCGGCCACGGCAACGGCCGGGTGCCGGTGCAGCGCGTTCTCCACCTCGATGGAGGAGATGTTCTCCCCGCCCGATATTATGATATCCTTCGACCGGTCCTTCAGCCGGATGTACCCGTCTGGCTCCATCACTCCCAGATCGCCGGTGTGGAACCACCCCTTGGCAAACGCCCGGCCCGTGGCCGCGGGGTCCTTCAGGTAGCCGAGCATCGTCACGTTCCCGCGCGCCAGGATCTCGCCTATCGTCTCCCCGTCCGGCGGCAACCGGGCGGCGGTATCGGGATCGCCCGCCATCAAGCCCTCCAGCGTGACGTAGGGAAGCCCCTGCCTTGCGCGGCGCGCGGCGCGCTCCTCCGGCGGGAGCGAATCCCACTCCGTCTTCCACTCGCAGACGACCGACGGACCATACGTCTCCGTCAGTCCGTACACGTGGGTCACGCGAATCCCGAGCTCGGCGGCACGCTGCAGCGTCGCGGCCGGCGGCGGCGCGGCCGCCACCATGAACTCCACGCGCCGCCCCTCCCCGATCGGATTCTCCGACACCGCATCGATCAGCATGTCCAGCACGATCGGCGCGCCGCACATGTGCGTGACCCGGTGGCGGTGAATCCCCTCGCCGATCGCCTCCGCGCTCACCTTCCGCGTGCACACGGACGTGCCGGAGATCGCTGCCACCGTCCAGGGGAAGCACCACCCGTTGCAGTGGAACATCGGCAGTGTCCACAGGTAGCGCGAGTGCCGGGGCATCTCCCAGGCCAGCACGTTGCTGAGTGCCAGAAGATGGGCGCCACGGTAGCTGTAGACCACCCCCTTCGGGTCCCCGGTGGTCCCGGAGGTGTAGTTCAGGGTGATCGGCATCGTCTCGTCCGCCGGGTCCGGAAACTCCTCGTCCGGGTCGCCCTCGCCCAGGAAGGCCTCGTAGTCTTGGCGCCCTGCCCCGCCACCGGCGCCCTCCTGGGTCACCTCGACCACCCGGACGTCCGTCCCGGCCGCGGCGATCGCCCTCCCCATCAGGTCCGAAAACTCCCGCTCGCAGATCAGCAGCTTGGTCCCGGCGTGGCCGAGCATGTAGGCGAGCGCCCGCTCGTCCAGCCGGACGTTCAGCGTGTTCAGGATCGCCCCCGCCATCGGCACGCCGAAGTGCGCCTCGTAGATCTCCGGGACGTTCGCCGCCATAACCGACACCGTGTCGCCCGGGGCGATCCCGGCCCGCCGAAGCGCGGAGGCCAGCCGCGTCACGCGTGCCAGGGTCTCCCGCCACGTGAACGTCCGCTCCCCGTGAATCACCGCGGGAATGTCGGGGTGGGCGTGCGCGGACCTCCGGAGGAACGTCAGCGGGGTCAGCGGGGAGTAGTTCGCCGCGCACGGCGACAGCTCCGGCGCGTTGAACGGGCTGCCCTCGGGGTACCTGAACCCTTCGCCACCCACGGAAGGCCCGGTCACAGGTGCCGCTTCAGGAACGAAAGGGTGCGCTCCCACGCCGCGCGCGCCGCCTCGGGCTCGTAGGCCTGCTCGTTGCGCGGGTTCGCGAAGGCGTGCCCGGCGTTCGGGTAGATGAAGATCTCATGGTCGCCCGACAGCGTCTTCAGCCTGGCCTGGAAGACCTTGACATCGTCGACCTTGATCGCCCGGTCCGTCTCGCCGAAGTGCCCGAGGATCACCGCGCGCATCTGCGCCAGGTCGTCGTCCGGGTTGAAGCGGCCGTAGTAGATCACCGAGGCCTTCGCGCCCAAGTTGTTCCTGGCGATCTGGTAGGACCACCCGCCGCCGAAGCACCACCCGACCGAGGCGAGCCGGTCCGCGTCGACCCGGCCGAGCCCGCGCAGGTGCCCGAACCCGGCCCGCAGGTTCGCGAACGCGCCCGGGATGTCGCCGCGGACGCTCCCGGCCAGCTCGCGCGCCTCGGACCGGTCCGTGGTGCTTCGCCCCCGGTACATGTCGACCGCCAGCGCGACGTAGCCCGCCTCCGCGAACTCCCGCGCCTTTTCCCGGATGTCGTCGTTGAGTCCCCACCACTCGTGGATGAGGAGCACCCCGGGGTGGCTGCCCGACCCGTCGGGAAGCGCAAGGTAACCGGTCACCCCGTCGTGGTACTCGACCTCGGCAGTCTCGACCGCGTGGGCCACGCCGACACACCCCAAGACCGCGACCGCCGCGGCCGCCACGCACACTCTCATTGGCCGGTCCCGTCCATGCGCCAAGTCTACCGCATGCCGCCCGCCCGCGCGGGAGACCCGGACCCGGGGCGGGCCGCCTTTCTCGCCCCCCGCCTTGGGGGGACGTGCCGCAACACATGCGCGTAGTCGTGCAGCCGGGCGAACAGGCTGAGCAGGCGCGCGTGCTCGACCGTCTGGCAGGGGAAGTCAAGCATGCGGGGGCTCATCACGACGACCGCCAGGCACTGGGCGCGGGAGATCGCCACGTTCAGCCGGTTCCGGTTGTAGAAGAACTCGGCATGGCGCGGCAGGTCCTCGACATCGGAGGTCGCCATCGAGACCAGGACGATGGGCGCCTCCTGTCCCTGGAACTTGTCGATCGTCCCGACCCGCGCGTCCGGGGGTAATACCGCGCGCAGGTGGTTGGCCTGGACGTTGTACGGGGTGACCACCAGTATGTCCCGCGCGGTGATCTTCCGCACGCGGGACCCCTCGCCCCGAAAGGTCTGCCCGACCAGCGCCTCGTGCTGTTGGCGGATGATCTCGCCCTCGACCGCGCTGCTGTGGGTGCAGCCGGTGTGCTCCGCCTCGACCAGGACGATCCCCTCGTTCGGCAGGTCCACCCCCTGCAGGTCCAGGCTCCGCTCCAGCGTCGTCTCGTGCGACCGCAGGCGTCCGTTGTAGAAGCAGTCGGAGACGAACTGGCACACGCTCGGCCGCATCCGCCAGGACTCGGCCAGGAAGATCCCGCGGTTCTCGGGGACCGTGTCCCTGCCCTCCAAGAGAAACTCCAGGACCGACTGCCCGGACTCGCCGGGGTGCGCGCCCTTGATGGGTGGCGCCAGCTGCATCTGGTCGCCGACCAGCACCAGGTTCCTCGTGGCGGTCGACATCCCCACGATGTTCGCGAGCGCCACCTGGCTGGCCTCGTCGACGAACAGGAAGTCCAGCCGGTCACGGAAGTGCGAGTCGGAGAACAGCCATGTCGTGCCGGCGAACAACCGGAAGCGGGCGCGGTCGATCTCGCCCACCTGAAACTCGTTCTCGATCCGATCGCTCTCGATCCGGGCGCCCTCCTTGTACTCGCTCTCCTCGTTGCCGCGCGCCGCCTTCTTGACCCCACGGAACCTCAGCCCCTCCTCGTCGGCGATCTTCACGACACGGTCCAGCAGGTTGTGGATCGCCTTGTGGGAGTTCGACGAGACGCCCACCCTTTTCCCTGCGTGCAGGAGGTCCGCGATAATCCTGCCGCTGGCATGGGTCTTGCCGGACCCCGGCGGACCCTGGATGAACAGGTGGCTCCCGTCGAGCCGGAGGACCGCCCTCAGCGCGTCCTCGTGGGAATCCCCCGTCTCCGCCAGCGTCTTCCCGGGGCGCCGGCCCCGAATCCGGGGAAAGTCGCGCAACAGCAACCCGGCCGCGCACGGCCGGGGCTCCCTCTCCTGGCCGGGTTGGGACCGCAGCATGATCCGCTCCGCGCAAAAGTAGAGCGAATCGCGGATCACCTTGGTGTTGATCGGCGGGCCCGGCCCCACCGACAGCGGATCGCCCGACACCCCGGTCCACCTCTGCCAGTCGTCACGGTCCTTGGCACGGAGCCTCCACTTGATCCTCGCGGTGCAGCTGTCCACGTCCAGGTCGGTGATGTTCCCCCGAATCCTCAGGCAGGACACGTTGGCGACCGGGCTGCCGACCCTTGGTTTGTGCTCCTGCTCCGGGAAACCGTAGGAGACCTCGCGCGCCTCCGGCCACCCCGGGTGCTGGCGCCGCCGGCGCCCGTCCGGCTCCGCCTCCTCGCGGGGCACAAGGCGCCCGTGCGCAAGGTTCCCGATGCACTCGGGGTCCTCCTCCAGCTCCTCGTGGGTCTTCCCCTGCCGGTCGAAGCACTTCCACCACTCGGAGCGCGCCTCGCGGTTGTGGTACTCCAGCAGGTCCCGCAGGCGGGTGCGCAACGCCTCGGGGACACGCTCCGCCGCCGCCAGCCGCGCCGAGAACCTGTCGAGTCTGATCTCCCACTGTTTTTGCTCCCTGGCCTCCTCCTCGTCGGGCGGGTCCCGCTCCGGCCCCGGCCCCGGCACGGACCGGGCCCGCGGCGCCAAGGTCAGCAGCCAGTCGCGCAACTCGCGCGCCGACTCGACATCCTCCCGGTTGTAGTCCGCCAGCTCCCCCAAGAGCCGGTCGTCACCGCTCTCCTGCCACTGGCTGTAGACGCTGATGCTCTCCATGCCGGCGGTCACGCCCCCGCCGCGGCTACCCCGGTGGAACACCTCGAAGTTCTTCAGCGTGTACCGCGGCTCGGAGATCCGAACCGCCTCCCGCGCCACACGGTACAGGTCCACAAACCTCTCCTCGCGCAGCAGCCCGTCGAGTTGCGTCTCGCACAAGGCGTGGAGGCCGGCGAGGCGCTTGAGCGCCGTCGTCTCGTAGTGGTTGTAGTGGTAGACGTGCGCGCCCGGGTGCCGCTCCAGATGGGTCTCGAGAAACGCCATCAGCTCCCGGAACGCCTTCCGCTCCGCCTCCCGGCTGTGTGCCCAGAGCGGCCGGTACACCCGCCTTCTCCCCTTGGGGTGCTCGATGCCGAACAGGTACACCAGGCCCCCGCCCGGATGGAACGGGTCGCCCTCCATGTCGAAGAACACGTCGCCGGGGTCCGGCTTGGGCAGGCGCAGGAGTCCCCGGCCGGGCTCCGCCGGCAACATCCGGTACGAGTCCTTCCCTGTGCGCGCCTTGCGCTCCTGCAGTCCCGCCTGCTCGCGCAGGGTCTCGAACGTCTCCGGCGCAAGGTCGGGGATTCTCGCGTTCGGCCTCGCCTGCGCGAGCCCGGCGACGGTGCGCACCCCGGCGTTGCGCAGCTTGGCCGCCTGCGACTTGCGGATGTTCGCGACCAGCGAGAGGTCGTCGTCTTGCTCCCACTGCGCGACGCAGCGCTCCCGCCACCGGCACACCGCGCAGTGCTTGCAGGGCTCCGGGGTCGAATCCTCCGGCGGGGACGCGACCAGCGCCTCGAACGCCGCCCGGGTGCGGCGGTAGCCGTGGTAGTGCTCCGACACCGGGAACACCGCCGTGGAGTCGTTGCCGAGGTACAGGTGCATGCGCTCCGGGACGGTCCCCTGCACGTCCGAGAGGAGGTCCGAGTAGGCGCACAGCTGCAGCAGGTGCTTGGGCATGGGCGAGTGCGCCAGCTTCGCGTCCGCCACCTCGTAGCTGAAGTCGCCGAGCATCGAGGGCGTGTCGCGGCGCACCAGGAAGTCGGCGTCGCCGCGCCACGGATGGCGGTGGAACGCCGCCTGGTAGACCAGGTCAGCCCCGTCGCGCAACGCCTGCCGGGTCAGCTCGACCCGCTCCGCCAAGTCCGGTCCCCTCGGGATCTCCACCACTTCCCGGCCCTCCGCCTTGAGCGTCTCCAGGCACCTGGACTCGTGCGCGATCCCCTTCTCCTTCAGCAGCCGGGCCGTCGGGGTGTCCTCGGAGACCTCCATCTCCTCGGTCAGGCTCCTCACGTCCAGGAAGGTCGCGTGGCGGCACGCCTGGAAGACGACCAGGTCCGACGGGGAGTACAGCCTGAGGCCGCCTACGTCGCGCACGCGCCCTCCGCCCCGCCGCCTTGCCCGCTCAGGGCCGCGCGCCTGCCGCGGCCCCCGGCATGCCCCGGGCGCGAGGCGCGCGGGTGGCGCGTGGGCGCGGTCGGTCCCCGCCGCCCGGCAGGGTGGCGGAGAGAGAGGGATTCGAACCCTCGATACGGTTGTCCCATATACACGCTCTCCAGGCGTGCGCCTTCGACCACTCGGCCATCTCTCCGTCTGTCGTTGCCGGGTCGCCCGCTCCCCGGCGATCGCCTAGGCGATCTCCATCAGCACTTCCTTGGGCTCGACCTTGTCGCCCTTCTCCACGAGGACGCCGACGACCTTCCCGCCGACCGGGGCCTGGATCTCGCTCTCCATCTTCATCGCCTCGATCACGATCACCGGCGCGCCACGCTCGACCTCGTCGCCCTCCTTCGCGAGGACGTCGACCACGGTCCCGGGCATCACGGTGGTGACGTGCCCCGGCGCCGACGCCCGCGGGCGCTTGCCGCCCTTGGCCGCCGAGAGCTTCTTTCCCGGCCCGGCGGCCGGGTCGACCGAGATCTCCTCGATCACCTCGACCAGCGCCTCTTCCGGGACGCCGTCGACGGTCATGTAGACCGGGCGGCGGGTCGCCCCCTTGTGGCCCATCCCCGTGACCTTGATATTGTACGACTCCCCGTGCAGCGTCAGCTCGAACTCCGTCGGCGCCCGCACCGATTCGGGCGCGCTCGCCGGGGCGTCGCCCGGCGGCGGAAGCAGCGGCTCCGGCGCCAGCTGCCCGGCGGCGCGCTCCTGCAGGTAGACCTTCGCGAGATCCGGAAACATCGCGTACGTCAGCACGTCCTCCTCGGAACCCGCCAGGCGGTCGATCTCCGCCGCCAGCCGCTCCATCTCGCCGGCCGGCAACAGGTCCGCCGGGCGCCCGGTGAACGGCGCATCGTCCCCGATCGCCTTGCGCACCAGCTCCGGGTCGCACGCCCCCGGCGGCGCGCCGTACAGGCCGCGCAGGTAGTTCTTCACCTCGTTGCTGACCGTGCCGTAGCGCTCGCCGGTGAGCACGTTCATCACGGCCTGGGTCCCCACCATCTGCGAGGAGGGCGTGACCAGCGGGACATACCCCATGTCCTTGCGCACCCGGGGGATCTCCTCCAGCACGTCGTCCATCCGGTCCAGCGCGTCCTGCTCCTTGAGCTGGTTCGACAGGTTCGAGATCATCCCGCCGGGGACGTGGTGGCGCACCACCCTCGGGTCGACGCCGGTGAACTTGCTCTCGAACTGCCAGTACTTCTCGCGGATGTGGCGGAAGTACTCGGCGATCCCCTCGAGCTGGCCGATGTCGAGCCCGGTGTCGTGCGGGGTGTCGCGCAGCGCGTTCACCATCGTCTCGGTCGCCGGGTGGCTCGCGCCCTCGGCGAACGCCGAGATCGCGGTGTCGACCACATCGGCCCCGGCCTCGATCCCCTTGATCTGCGCCATCGCCGACATCCCCGAGGTGTAGTGGCTGTGGATGTGCACCGGCAACCCGACCTTCCCCTTGATCCCGGCGACCAGCCGGGCGCACGGCTCCGGCGCCATGATCCCGGCCATGTCCTTGATCGCGATGCTCGCGCAGCCGGCCTCCGCAAGCCGGACCGCCAGGTCGACAAACCCTTCGACCTCGTGGATCGGGCTCGTCGTGTAGCAGATCGTCCCCTGGGCGTGCTTGCCCGCCTCGACCACGCTCTTGACCGCCACCTCCAGGTTGCGGAAGTCGTTGAGCGCGTCGAACACCCGGAACACGTCCATCCCGTTCTCGGCGCTCTTCCTGACGAACGCCCGCACCACGTCGTCGGAGTAGTGGCGGTACCCCAGGAGGTTCTGCCCGCGCAGCAGCATCTGCAGTCGGCTGTTGGGCAGCGCCTGCCGAAGCGTCCTCAGCCGCTCCCACGGGTCCTCCCGCAGGTAGCGCACGCAGGTGTCGAAGGTCGCGCCGCCCCACACCTCCAGCGACCAGAAGCCGACCTGGTCCAGCCGGTCGCAGATCGGCAGCATGTCCGCCAGCCGCATGCGCGTCGCGACCAGCGACTGGTGCCCGTCGCGCAGCACCAGCTCCGTCACGCCGACCTTTCGCGCCGTGCCCACGCCCTTCCCCTACAGGCCGTAGTGCACCACCAACGCCGCGGCGACGCACGCCGCGACGTCCTCCCGCGGCCGCTCGGTCCGGTAGTCCGTCAGGTCCGGGTGCGCCTCCACGAACCCGGTGTCGAACACCCCGCTGCGGAACTCGGCCGTCTCCAGTATCCGCAGGAAGTACGGGATGGTCGTCCTGATCCCGGAGAGTCCCATGTCGCGCAGTGCGCGCCGGCCGCGGTCGATGGCCGACTCCCAGTCGAGGGCCCACACCGTCAGCTTCAGGCACATCGAGTCGTAGTACGGCTGGATCTCGTACCCGGTGTAGATCGACCCGTCGACGCGCACGCCGGGGCCGCCCGGCGCGTAGTAGCGGGTGATCCGGCTGAAGCTCGGCGCGAAGCCGCTCTTCGGATCCTCCGCGTTGACGCGGAACTCGATCGCGTGGCCGCGGTAGCCGACGTCCGGCTGCCTGAACGGCAGCGCGTCGCCGCCCGCGACCAAGATCTGGTTCTGCACGATGTCGATCCCGGTGATCTGCTCGGTCACCGGGTGCTCCACCTGGAGCCGGGTGTTCATCTCCATGAAATAGAAGTTGCGGTCCGTGTCGAGGAGGAACTCCACCGTCCCGGCGTTCTCGTAGCCCACCGCGCGGGCGGCGGCGACCGCGTGGTCGCACACCTGCGCGCGCTCCTCCGACGTCAGCTGCGGCGACGGGGCGATCTCCAGCAGCTTCTGGTTGCGGCGCTGGATCGAGCAGTCGCGCTCGAACAGGTGGACCGTGTTGCCGTGGCTGTCGGCGATGACCTGCACCTCGATGTGGCGCGGGTTGACCAGGCACTTCTCGACGAACACCTCCGGCCGGCCGAACGCCTTCGACGCCTCCGAGACCACCCGCCCGTGGTTGCGGCGAAGCTCGTCGGCGTCGTCGCAGCGGCGGATGCCGCGCCCGCCACCGCCCCCGGTCGCCTTCAGCATCACCGGGTAGCCGATCTCCGCGGCAATCCCGAGGGCCTCGTCCACCCCCGAGACGTTCCCGTCGCTTCCGGGCACCACCGGGACACCCGCCTTCCTCATCTCGTTGCGGGCCTCCACCTTGTCGCCCATCACGGAGATGACGCGCGCCGACGGACCGACAAAGCGGATGCCGCGCCGCGCGCAACGCTGCGCCAGCATCGGGTTCTCCGACAGGAAGCCGTAGCCCGGGTGGAGCGCGTCGCAGCCCGAGGCCACCGCCAGGTTCACGATCCCGTTCGCGTCAAGGTATCCCGCGAGCGGGTCGGCCCCGACCGAGTGCGCCTCGTCCGCCTTCTTGACGTGCAGCCCGTTGCGGTCCGGCTCGGAGAAGATCGCCACGGTCTTGATCCCCATCTCCGCGCAGGCGCGAATCACCCGCACCGCGATCTCGCCGCGGTTGGCCACCAGCATCTTCCGAATCATTCCGCCTTGCCAAGTCCGTGGG
>CAZZIL010000062.1:0-2452 GCA_964654265.1 uncultured Gammaproteobacteria bacterium
ACCCGGTTGGCCCGGAGCGCGCAATGGCGGGCGTCAGAAAAAGCAAGGGCCGCACCCGGCGGCCCTTGCGGCGGCAGCAAGCT
Source organism: uncultured Gammaproteobacteria bacterium (assembly GCA_964654265.1). Lineage (GTDB taxonomy): Bacteria > Pseudomonadota > Gammaproteobacteria > Tethybacterales > CBDBMS01 > CBDBMS01. The sequence continues at coordinate 84 of CAZZIL010000062.1, forward strand.
GCGCGCCGATAGCGAGTGGATTATACCACGGCCCGACCCCGAGTCAAGAGCATGGCGAGAGATTTCCGCGGGCTGTGGTGCGCAGGCTTGCCCGTGCGCACGCTCCCGCACGATGCCGGGGTCGAGCGGCGCGTTGCCAACGTCTCGTCCCGCATGCGCCCCGGCGATCCCGGCGTTTGCCCTTGGGTTCGTTGCGCGCACCGCCTCGCCCAACGCGTGCTCCCCTTGGTGTGCGGGATCCCCCGGGACGGACCCGGGTGCAACGCCCAGTCCCGGTTCGCCCGGGGCGCGCAATGGCAGGCGTCAGAAAAAGCAAGGGCCGCACCCGGCGGCCCTTGCGGCGGCAGCAAGCTGCGCGCCGATAGCGAGTGGATTATACCACGGCCCGACCCCGAGTCAAGAGCATCGAGTCCGGACGCAAAAGAAGCTGCCGAAGTGCGAGGAGTCAGAACACCGGCAGACTGCCTGACCCGGGCGCGAAGAGGCGCTTGGTCTCGCCATCTGACCCAGGGAACTCCGCAGGTCAACGCCCTGTTCGTCCCGGCCGGCAAGGACCGGTGTCTCTCCGTGATCTCCGTGACCAACGGTCAGTTGCGGGAGATCAGCCCGCGTCAGATGACGTGTCGCCTAGCGAGCCGGCGTCGGGCGCACCGTCGCAAGCAGAACGGCGGGACGTGCCGCTCGCGGATGTTGCGCCACGTGGTGGAGGTGAGCACGCGGCGGCCGGAGGATCCGGACCCGGGGCTGATGGTGCTGGACACGGTGGCGCACTGCGGCGACAGCATGGAGGGGCAGCTGATCCGTTCGCTGTGCGTGACGGACGTCAAGACCGGGTGGGTGTGTGTGGAGCAGGTGGCGGGCGTGGCGGCATCGCACGTGGTTCCGGCGGTCGAGGGCGTGCTGGACGGTCGCCGTTCCCGGTGTGGGACCTGCACAGCGACAACGGCAGCGAGTTCATCAACCGGCACATGCTTCGGCTGTGCGAGCGGCGGAACCTGCTGATGACGCGCGGACGTCCGAACCACAAGAACGACAACCCGCGGGTGGAGCAGAAGAACTGGACGCACGTTCGTCGGGTGGTCGGCTACCGCCGGCTGGAGACCGGGGCGGAGTTGCGTCAGCTGCGCAAGGTCTACCGGGTGCTGGAGACGCTGGCGAACCTGTTCGAGACGAACGCGCGGCTGGAGAGCAAGCACCGCGACGGCGCGAAGGTGAAGCGGCGGATGGGCGCCCCTCGCACCCCGCTGGACCGCCTGGCGGACCACCACCGCGACCGCGGGGAACCGTTGCCGGAGCGGGTGCGGGAGCTGCTGGACTTGCGCGCCAAGCTTGACCCCTTCGAGCTGCACGAGCAGCTCCGGGAGGCGGTCGACGGCCTGCACAACCTCGCCCGGCTGGTGGCCTAAAATCCCCCGGTGAAGGAGACTGACATGGGAGCGAAGACCAACCGCAAGGCTACCCGGAAGGGCACTGACCGGGGCCCCGGTCCCCGGGGTCCCGGGGACCCTCGCCTGGTAGCTGGGGCGAATGGCCTGAAACGCCGGGCCGGGCGCAAAGGCTATCACCCAGGGCACGAGACTGCGGGACACCAGAGGACCCACCCGGCCCGGACGCCACCTGGACCCACTGTCAACGACGCCTGCCGAGCGGACCCAGGGACGGGAAGAGGAGACGCCGGGATCGGCCGAGAGCGCAGGCGGGACCCCTTCTGATCACGTGCCCGTCCGAAGGAGCTGAACGCAACAGGCACCCATCGTCCCCAAGGGATCACTGGCCGTCCGGAGACTCGGCCTCCCTCTCGTCCCAGTACCCGACAAATATCCCCTTCCGGGTCGCCTGGGGGCGCCCGAGGATCTGGTCGGCGCCCATCGTGACGCGTTGCCGTTGCCGGCCGGCCCACTCGAACAGCGCATCGCGCAACCTTTCGCGCACGGCGGCCGTCCCGGAGTCTTTTCCCCTGTCGACCAGCTCGTCCGGGTCCGTCTCCAGGTCGAACAGCATCGGCCCGAACTGGGGCGAGTGGACGAGCTTCCAGCGGCCGTCGGTCACCATGAAAAGCCTGCTGTCGTCGGTTCTGGTGCCGAGGGCCTCCCGGACCGGCAACACGCTGTAATCGTACTCGCTGAACGCGTGCCCGCGCCAGTCGCCGGGGACCTCGCCGCGCAGGAGCGGGCAGAGCGAGCGTCCCTCCAGCCGGTGCGGCCGGGGTTTTCCGCCCAGCGCGTCCAAGAAGGTCGGCGCCAGGTCGATCCCTTCCACAAGCAGGCTGGTGGCGGTGCCCCGGGTCGCGTCCGCCTCCGGGCGGGGGTCGAAGACGATCAGGGGGATCCGCACCGACGGGTCGTGGAAGAAGTCCTTCTCCCCGAGCC
>CAZZIL010000063.1:0-23902 GCA_964654265.1 uncultured Gammaproteobacteria bacterium
CGGGCGCGACGTTCTATCTGGTGATGTTCGGCATCGGGGCGATCCTGGCCAGCCTCGTGGCCTACCTGTTCCCGATCTCCGTGTGGGTCCAGGTCCTCGTCTGGCTGGCGCTCTCGCTGGTGGTGCTGGGCGTCTGGCTACGCGTCTTCCGCTCCAGCGCGAAGGTGTCGCCGGGGACCCAGGAGCTGCTCGGCGAGACCGGCATCGTCGTCAAGACGCTCGGCAAGAGCGGGAGCGTCCGGTTCCAGCGCCCCCTTGCCGGGAAGGACCAATGGGACTTCGAGGCGGAGCGGGACATCGCGGACGGGTCCCGGATCAAGGTCGTCAAGGTGATCGGCAACGACAAGGTACTGGTCAGGGCCGTTGAGTAGGGCGACCAAGCCAAGGAGTCCTGAGGAGTCGCCGGGCCGTCCCAGGGCACTTGGCCCAGCCTCTCCAGGGGACCCCGGGAATCGGGCCAGCCAATCCCGACAGGTGCAACGCGCACGGCAGGCGGTCCGCGTCGGGACGACGGCGGACGCGAGACGCGCCAGGCCGGGGTGAGAGCAGAGCGGTCCGAGGACGACAGCGGGCAAACCGAAGGGTCGCCCCCCGGGGGTCAGTCGATCACCACATGCTTCGCGATGTAGTCGCAAAGCGACGGAATTGCCTGTTCCCAGAGCGAATGGTCGTCTGTCTGCCAGACGAGGCCCACGGCAAACAGCTCTTGGATGGCATCCTCCACGGACCGGTCCCCGGTAAGAGCCGGCTTCAGCACCTTCCCCAGCTCCACCCGCGACAGAACGGCGCCATCGTTGCGACGGGCAAACTCCTGCGAGACCGCCAAGGCCTCAGACCGTATTTTCCGGGCGTTGACCTCCAGCAGGCGGTCCCCGTACAGGTCGTCCCGCGCCTTGTCCGCCATGTGCACACCGGCTTGGGCATCCTTCAGCCCAATTTGACTCGCGTCAGGGTTGCGCTCCACGGCGGCCCTCCATGCCCGATCGCCCAGCAGCTGGATGAAGAACGGATAGCCGTGACTCTTCGCCACCAGCAGGTCCAGCGCATCGTCGGAGAATGGCATGCCCGACATCTCCGCCGGGATCGACAGGGCATCCCGGATGGCATCCGGGGACTCCAGTCGCCAGATCTTCAGCCGATGCGAGCGCTCCCAGAAACTGGCGCCGGCACGACCAAGACTCGCCCGGAGCCCCGGCGTGCCGGCAAGCACAAGCAGAAGCGGAAGCCTGCTGGTGATGCACCTTTGCACGGCGTTCAGAAGCACCTTCGCGATCTTGGGCGGCATCTCGTGCGCCTCGTCGACCACCAGCACGACCGGCATCGCCTCCGACAGCACTCGCAACACTTGCTCGACCAGCTGGTGGGGGGCCTCCAGGCGGCGCTCAACGCCCACCTTGAGAAAGCCGAGATTCACCTCGATCTTTGCCTTCAGTCCGGGGGCGCTCGTGAGGCCGGTCGGCAATCCCCTCACAAAATCGTCCACCGTGTCCTCCCAGTCGCCCGGAACCAACCAGCGAACCCAGGCGCCTTGGTCGACTGCCCGCGCCCCGACCTCATCCAACAGCACGGTCTTGCCGGTGCCGCGAGGACCGTACAGGGCCACCCCGTCGCCCGCCTCCCGGGCGCAGATGCTGTCCACCCGCTCGAACAGATCCCGCTTCGCCTCCTCGTGTCCCGCCCGGTGCAGGGGGACTTTCCCCCAGTCGGGCGTGAACGGGCTTTGACGTTCCTGGCCCATGCCGGAATGCTACCCGATTGCCCCGCGCGCCGGCGGGGAACCCGCCCGACAGACGCATCGCCGACGGCTCCGGGGTTCGGTGCTACAATCCCCCCCGCATCCCATGGCTGACAACGTCGTCTCATTCGCGCTCGTCCTCGCGCTGGTCGCGCTGGTCGTCTTCACCTTCGTGAAGGGGGTGAGGATCGTCGCGCAGGGCGAGGAGTGGGTCGTCGAGCGCCTGGGCAAGTACCACGCGACGTTGCGGCCGGGGCTTTCGGTGATCATCCCGTTCCTTGACAACGTCGCGTACAAGGTGGTCACCAAGGACATTGTCATGGACATCCCGAAGCAGGAGGTGATCACGAAGGACAACGCGGTGATCCACACCAACGCGATCGCGTTCATCAAGGTGGTGGACCCGCCGGCGAGCGTCTACGGGGTCGAGGACTTCATGGTGGGGACCGGCAACCTGGTGCAGACGTCGTTGCGCTCGATCATCGGGCGCATGGAGCTGGACGAGGCGCTGTCGTCGCGCGAGCAGATCAAGGTCGAGCTCGGCGACAGCCTGCGCGACGAGTTCAAGGACTGGGGGATCGTCCTCAAGTCCGTCGAGATCCAGGACATCAAGCCGTCGGAGTCGATGCAGACGGCGATGGAGCAGCAGGCGGCGTCGGAGCGCCAGCGCAAGGCGCTGGTGATCCAGGCCGAGGGCGAGAAGGCCGCGGCGATCCTGCAGGCCGAGGGCCGCCTCGAGTCGGCGAAGCGCGACGCCGAGGCCGAGGTCACGCTGGCCAACGCGTCCAAGCAGGCGATCGAGCTGGTGCAGCACACCACCGAGCACAAGGACGAGGCGCTGTCGTACCTGCTCGGCCAGCGCTACATCGAGGCGCTGCAGCACATGGCGCAGTCGCAGAGCGGCCGGTTCGTGCTGCTCCCGGCGGACCTGCAGTCGGCCGTCAAGGGCCTGCTCGCGAAGAAGTAGGCGCCGCCGCGACGCCTCAGCGGTACGCCGACTCGGCCTCGCGCGCCTTGGCGATCCGCTCCTCGTGGCGGTCGCCGACCTCCAGCAGCATCTCCTTGGTGTAGTAGAGGTCCCCCCTCTTCTCCCCGTGGTACTCGAAGATGTCTGTCTCGACGATCGCGTCGACCGGGCAGGCCTCCTCGCACATCCCGCAGAAGATGCACTTCGTCATGTCGATGTCGTAGCGCGTGGTACGGCGCGTCCCGTCGTCGCGCTTCTCCGACTCGATGTGGATCGCCATCGCCGGGCACACCGCCTCGCACAGCTTGCAGGCGATGCAACGCTCCTCGCCGCTGGGGTAGCGCCTGAGCGCGTGCAGCCCGCGAAAGCGCGGACTCAGCGGCGTCTTGTCCTCCGGGTAGCGCACCGTGATCTTCCGCCGGAACAGGTGCCTCCCCGTCAGCATCAGCCCGCGCACCAGCTCCAGCAGAAGGTAGGTGCTGAAAAACCCCCGGATCGCCCGGTAGACGTGTCTCACGGCGTGTCCCCCTTTGCCTGCGCTTGCAAGCCTACCACACCCACAGCGGCGTCTGCTTCCAGAACGCGACGACCACCAGCCAGCCGATCGTGATCGGGATGAGCACCTTCCAGCCGAGCCGCATGATCTGGTCGTAGCGGTAGCGCGGGAAGGTCGCCCGCAGCCACAGGAAGCAGAACAGCACGAAGCCGACCTTCGCGACCAGCCAGACGAAGCCCGGCACCAGCGTGAACGGCGCGATGTCGACGGGGGGAAGCCATCCGCCCAGGAACAGGAGCGCCGTCAGCGCCGCGATCAGGATCATGTTCGCGTACTCCGCCAGGAAGAACAGCGCGAACGCGATCCCCGAGTACTCAACGTGGAACCCGGCGACAATCTCCGACTCGCCCTCGGCGACGTCGAACGGCGCCCGGTTGGTCTCCGCGACCCCGGAGATGAAGTAGACGAGGAAGATCGGGAACAACGGGATGAAGTACCAGCCGAGGATGCCGCCCCCGCGCTGCCCGTCGACGATGTCGCCGAGGTTGAGGCTCTGCGACGCCATCAGCACGACGACGAGCGCGAACCCCATGGCGATCTCGTAGGAGATGATCTGCGCGGCGGAACGCAGGCACCCGAGGAACGCGTACTTAGAGTTGGAGGCCCACCCGGCGATGATGACGCCGTAGACACCGACGGACGTGACGGCGAGCACGTAGAGCAGCCCGGCGTTGACATCGGCGAGCACGGCCTCGGCGGAGAACGGGATCACGGCCCAGGCCGCGAGCGCGGTCGCGATCGAGACCACCGGGGCGACCAGGAACATCAGCTTGCTCGACTCGGCCGGGAGCACGATCTCCTTGAGCAGGAGCTTGAGCGCGTCGGCGATCGGCTGCAGGAGTCCCATCGGGCCGACCCGGTTGGGCCCGATCCTGAGCTGGATCGCCCCGATCACCCGGCGCTCCGCGTACGTCAGGTAGGCGACGCACAGGATCAGCGGCAGGATGATCGCGACCGACTGCGCGACGATCACGAGGAAGGTCGCCGCCCAGGCGGCATAGCCGCCCAGTAGCGGCTCCAGGAAGGACTCCAGCGCGGCGGTCACGCGGCGACGCTCCCCTGTTCCCCGGCGCGCACGGCGACCAGGCGGATTCGCTCCGCGCCACCGAGCCCGGACAGCTCCGGGAACCCTATCGGGATGCGCGCGCAACCGACGGCCAGGCGGGGGTTGACACGCAGCTGGCGCTCGACCTCGGTGTCGCCGGCGACGATCCGCACCTGGTCGCCGTGGCGCAACCCGAGCCGCCCGGCGGTCTCAGGGTGCACGGACACGCAGCGGCCGAGCTTCCCGCGCAGCGTCGCCCGCAGGGCCGGCGCGCGCCTCACGACCGGGTCGGTCCCGTAGGAGGCGACCTCGTGGATGCGCTCCAGCTCCCCGCCGTCCGGGGCGTCCGGCAACGGCACGCCGGCGAGGTCGTCGCAGTCACAGTCGTTGCTGAGACGCTCGGTGAAGTCGGCGCCGCCGGAGATGATCTCTTGGCGGATGTCGCCGATGTCGTCGAAGTCGAACCCGGGCACCCCGAGGCGGTTGCCCAGGACGCGCAGGACCTTCCAGCCGGGGCGCGCGTCGCCCAGCGGCGGGACCGCCGCCGGGAACGACTGCGGGGCGCCCTCGGTGTTGACGAAGGTCCCGGGCGTCTCGCTGAACGGCGCGATCGGCAGCACCGTGCCGGAGTACTCCCGCGCCGGGGTGGCGTACGCGCACAGGGAGACGCACAGCTCGCTCTCCCGCATCGCCTGGCGGAACCCCATCGGGTCGAACGTGTCCTCGGGCTCGCACCCCAGGAGCACATAGCCCTTGAGGCGCGCCTCGATCATCTGGCGGGCGTTGAGCCCGGTCTCGGCGGCGCGCACGCCCTCCCGGCGCGGGAGCACCCCGACCAGGTGGGCGCCGATCGAGTTGGGGCCAGGGTTCTTGATCCCGATCGTCGACCCGGTGCGCCGCGCGATCGCGGTCGCGAGCTTGCGGATGATCCCGTAGTGCGGGTTGAACAGCGCCTGCTGGCCGATCCAGACCGCGCTCGACGCCCCGGACGACAGCGCCTCGACAAACGACGCGAGCCGCCCCTCGTCGACCGGGACGTCGGCGTCCAGCTCCGGCGGGACCTCGCCGCCGGCGGCGCGCAGCACCTTGGCGAGCACGAACGGCATCCGGCTCGGCGGGACCGCCGCCGAGAAGTCCACCGGGAACTGGTTCGACATCTCCAGCTGGCCGACGCTGCCGATGCGCGCGCGCCTCGACTTGCGGACCTGGCGCAGCAGGTGCCCGAACAGCGGCACCTCGTTGCCGGGGTTGAACCCGACCAGCAGCGCGTGGCGCACCTTGCGCACCGACTCGATCGGCATCCCGAACCACGGGATGCCGTCGCCCTTGCTGGCGTCCAGCGAGAAGTCGCGCTGGCAGAGCCGGTGGTCGATGTTCCTCACGCCGAGACCGCGCGCGAGCTTCTGGAAGAGGTGCAGCTCCTCCAGGGTCGCGTTCGCCTTCGCCAGGAACCCGATCGCGTCCGGGCCGTGGCGCCCGATGTGCGAGGAGATGCGCTCGGTGACGTGGTCCATCGCGTCCGCCCAGCCGGCCTCGCCGCTGTTCTTGGCGCCCGGCGGCCTCACGACCGGCGCGACGGCGCGCTCCGGCACGTTCAGGCCCTCGTAGGAGAAGCGGTCCCGGTCGCTGATCCAGCACTCGTTGACCTGCTCGTTGTCGCGGGGGAGCACCCGCATGACCTTGCGCCCCTTCGACTGGATCCGCAGGTTGCTCCCCCAGCAGTCGTGCGGGCTGATCCCCGGGCTGTCGCGCAGCTCCCAGGCGCGCGCCGTGAAGCGGAACGGCTTCGACGTCAGGGCGCCCACCGGGCACAGGTCGATCATGTTGCCCGACAGCTCGTTGTCCACCGTCTTCTCGATGAACGGCATGATCTCCGCGTGCTCGCCGCGCCCGACCATGCCGAGCTCCATGATCCCGCCGACCTCCTGGCCGAAGCGCACGCAGCGCGTGCAGTGGATGCAGCGCATCATGTCGGTCGAGATCAGCGGCCCCAGGTTCTTCTCGACGACGACCCGCTTGGGCTCCTCGTAGCGCGAGTTCGACAGCCCGTAGCCGACCGACAGGTCCTGCAGCTGGCACTCGCCGCCTTGGTCGCACACCGGGCAGTCGAGCGGGTGGTTGATCAGCAGGAACTCCATCACGGCCTGCTGGGCCGCCTTCGCCTTCGGGCTGGTGGTGCGCACCACCATGTCGGCCGTCGCCATCGTCGCGCACGCCGGCAACGGCTTCGGCGCCTTCTCGACCTCGACCAGGCACATCCGGCAGTTCGCCGCCACCGACAGCTTGCGGTGGTAGCAGAAGTGCGGGATGTATATCCCGGCGCTCTTGGCCGCCTCGATCAGGCTGGTCCCGGCCGGCACCGTCACCGCGCGGCCGTCGATCTGCACCGAGATATCCACGGCGGTCAGGCCCCGAACCCGGTGGGCACCAGGCACTCGCCGTGCTCGATGTGGTGCTCGAACTCCGCGCGGAAGTGCCGGATGAAGCTGCGCACCGGGGTCGCCGCCGCCGGCCCCAGGCCGCAGATGGTCTGCCCGTCCATGTTGTCGGCGACGCTGACGAGCAGGTCAAGGTCGCCCGGCCGCCCCTCGCCGCCCTCGATGCGGTGGACGACCCGCGCGAGCCACCCGGTCCCCTCCCGGCACGGCGTGCACTGCCCGCACGACTCCTCGAAGTAGAAGTGCGAGAGCCGCTCCAGCGCCCGCACCATGCACACCGTCTCGTCCATGACGATCACGGAGCCGGCGCCGAGCATCGAGCCCGCCTTCGCGATCGTGTCGTAGTCCATGTTGAGCCCCATGGCGACGTCGGCCGGCAACACCGGCACCGAGCTCCCGCCGGGGATCACCGCCTTGAGCCGATGCCCGTCGCGCACGCCCCCCGCCATCTCCAGCAGCTCGGCGAACGGCGTCCCCAGCGGGACCTCGTAGTTGCCCGGCCGGTTCACGTGACCCGACACCGAGAACACCTTGGTGCCGCCGTTGCGCGGCACGCCAATGTCCAGGAACCGCTCGCCGCCGTGCCGCAGGATGAACGGGATGTTCGCGAAGGTCTCCACGTTGTTGATCGTCGTCGGCTTCCCGTACAGGCCGTAGGTCGCCGGGAACGGCGGCTTGTAGCGCGGCAGGCCCTTCTTGCCCTCGATCGACTCCAGCAACGCCGTCTCCTCGCCGCAGATGTACGCCCCGTAACCGTGGTGGTTGTGCAGCCGGAACGAGAACCCCGAGCCGCAGATGTCGTCGCCCAGGTAGCCCGCCGCCTCGGCGTCAGCGACCATCCGCTCCATGTGCTCGTAGACGTCCCAGATCTCGCCGTGGATGTAGTTGTAGCCGACCTTCGCGCCCATCACGTAGCCCGCGAGCACGATCCCCTCGATCAGCAGGTGCGGGTTCACCCGCATGATCTCGCGGTCCTTGAACGTTCCCGGCTCGCCCTCGTCGGCGTTGCACACCAGGTAGACGTGGCCCTCGAGCTCGTCGGGGATGAACCCCCACTTCAGCCCGGTCGGGAAGCCCGCGCCGCCGCGGCCGCGCAACACCGAGCGCTTGACCTGCTCGCGCAGCTCGGCGCGCGGCAGGCGCCCGCGCACGACCCGCTCCAGGATCTCGTAGCCGCCGGCCTCCCGGTACGCGGAGATGTCGGTGAGGTCGCGCTCCCGGGCGCCCGCGAAAACTATCTCGGTGGCTGCCACGCCCCGTATTCTAGCAACAGGCGGCCCGGCCGGGCGCGATCCTTGCGCCGGACCGCCGCGCGGGGTATAATGCACGCAGGTTTGACTAGAGACGGAGGGAGCTCTGATGGCCAAGAGAAAGTTTCCGGGCGGGTTGCGGCGGCGGTCGCGCCGCTCGTTCCTCGCCGGGATGGGCGCGGCGGCGGCCGGCCTGACGCTGGGCACGCGCGGCGCGCTCGCCGCGGAGGAGAAGCGGCTCAACTTCTACAACTGGGACACCTACATCGGCGAGACCACGCTCGACGACTTCGAGGACGCGACCGGGATCGAGGTGAGCATGGACCTGTACGGCGACAACGACGAGCTGTTCGCGAAGCTGCGCGAGGGGAACACCGGCTACGACGTGATCGTGCCGACCAACGACACGGCGCAGCGCATGCACGAGGCCGGGATGCTGGAGGACCTCGACCGCTCGCTGATCCCGAACTTCGACAACCTGTTCGAGCGCTTCAAGAGCGCCAACTTCGACCCGGAGCGGCGCTACACGATGCCGTACATGTGGGGCACGATGGGCCTTGGCTACCGCAAGTCGGCGGTGCCCAAGCCGGAGAGCTGGGGCGTGGTGTTCGGCCCGGAGAACGCGCAGTTCAAGGACAAGATCGCATGGATCAGCGAGTCGACCTCGATGATCGGGATGGCGATGCAGTACCTCGGGCACTCGTACAACTCGGCGGACCCGGCGCACATCCGCCAGGCCGAGGAGCTGCTGATCCGGAACAAGGGAAGCGTCAAGACGATCGCCGAGGACAACGGCCAGGACCTGCTCGCCTCCGGGGAGTGCGACCTGGTGGTCGAGTGGAGCGGCGACATCGCGCAGCTGCAGGGCGAGGACGACGACGTCGAGTACGTCATCCCGCGGGAGGGCAGCTACATCTGGCAGGACGTGCTGTGCATCCCGGCGGGGGCGCCCCACCCGGAGAACGCGAACCGCTTCATCAACTTCCTGCTCGACGCGGAGGTCGGCAGGGACCTGGCCGAATACATCGCGTACGCGACGCCGAACGAGGCGGCGTACAGGCTCACCAACGATGCCTATCGCACCAACACGGCGACGTTCCCGACCGAGGAGATGATGCGCTCGCTGGAGGTCCAGCTCTACCTGGGGGAGGAGCGCAACGACCTGATCGAGAAGGCCTGGACCCGCATCCTCGCCTCCTAGGGAGATCCGCCCGGCCGGCGCCCCGCCCCAAGCGGACCGTCAGGCGTGGAGTGGAAAGGGGACGACTGGCGCGGCAGCCGCACCGCGTTCTTCGCGACCGGGACGTCGCAGTTCCTGTGGTACGTCGTCTTCTTCGCGATCCCGTTCGGGCTGCTGCTCCTCTTCAGCTTCTCCGAGAAGCGCGGCATCATCGACCTGGAGCTGACGTGGACGCTCGACAACTACGTCACCTCGTTTGAGCGGATCTATCTCCTCATCTTCCTGAAGTCGTTCGCGATCGCGGGGCTGGCCACGCTGGCCTGCCTGCTGATCGGGTACCCGGTGGCGCTCGGGATCGCCTTCTCGCCGCGGCGGATCAAGCCGCTGCTCCTGCTGGTGGTGCTGCTGCCGTTCTGGATCAACGTCGTGATCCGCACCTACTCGCTGATCGCGGTCTTCCGCACCAACGGCTTCCTGAACGACGGGCTGGAGGTCCTGTGGAACATCGGGGACGCCGCCCTGGAGCTCGTCGGCGTCGACGACGGCCTGGGCGAGAAGTTCGTCCCGCGCACGATCCTCTACACCAACACCGGCGTGGTCTTCGGGATCGTCTACACGTTCATCCCGTTCATGGTGCTGCCGATCTACGCCGCGCTGGACCGCTTCGACCGCTCCTACCTGGAGGCGAGCCTGGACTTGGGGGCGAGCCAGCTGCGCACCTTCTGGTCGGTCATGCTCCCGCTGTCGCTGCCGGGCGTGCTCTCCGGGATCATCATCGTGTTCGTCCCGGCGCTCGGGGCGTTCTACATCCCGAACATGCTGGGGGGGTCGGACAGCATCCTCATCGGCAACGTCATCGAGCAGCAGTTCAAGGGCGCCAACAACTGGACGTTCGGGTCGGCCCTGTCGCTGATCCTGATGCTGATCACCTTCGCGCTGATCTCGCTGCGGGCGACCGCCGCCCCGAAGGGGAGTGTCGGTGGCTGACACGCGCCCGACGGAACGGCCGGCGCACCGGCGCGCGCCGGGCAACCCGCTCGACTACTTCGGCAAGACGTGGATGCGCGTGTTCTTCGCCGCGTTCATGCTGATGCTGTACGCGCCGATCATCGTCATGGCGATCTTCAGCTTCAACGACTCGAAGCGCAACATCGTGTGGCGGGGGTTCACCACCAAGTACTACGCACGCGTGATGGAGAACGACTCGCTGCGCGACGCCCTCCTCAACTCGCTGACCATCGCGGTCGTCAACACGGTGGTCGGGACCGCGCTCGGCGTGCTCACCGCGATCTTCCTGTGGCGCTTCCGCTTCGGCTTCAAGCCGCTGCTGGAGGGCGCGTACGCGCTGCCGATCGTCGTCCCGGAGATATGCATGGGCGTCGCCATGCTCGTCTTCTTCAGCCGCATCGGGTGGCCGGGCGAGCTGGCGTGGCCGCTGAGCCTCGCCAACATCATGATCGCCCACATCACGTTCACCTTCCCGTTCGTCGCGGTGATCGTCCGCGGGCGCCTCGCGCGCCTGAACCAGGAGCTGGAGCACGCCGCGATGGACCTCGGCGCCACCCGCTGGCAGGCGATGGTCGACGTCCTGCTCCCGCAGATCAAGCCGGCGATCGTCGCCGGGGCGCTCATCGCGTTCATGCTCTCGCTCGACGACTTTGTCATCACGTTCTTCACCGCGGGGCCCAACAGCATCACGCTGCCGGTCAAGATCGTCTCGATGGTGCGCTTCTCCGTCTCCCCCGAGGTCAACGCGGCGTCGACCATCCTGATGGCCATCACGGTGGTCACCACCATCGTGGTGCTGCGGATCCAGACGCGGGAGAAGGAGCCACTGATCCAATGACCGAGGCGCCCCCATGGAAGACCGCGACGTGACCCCCGGAAGACCGGACGCCCCCTCTCCCCCGGCGGCCGAGGCCGCCGGGCAAGGTCCGCGCCCGCTCATCGAGATCAGGGGCCTCTCGAAGAAGTTCGGGGGAGTCACCGCCGTGGAGACGCTCGACCTCGACATCCACGACCAGGAGTTCCTCGCGCTGCTTGGCCCGTCCGGCTGCGGCAAGACGACGCTGCTGCGGATGATCGGCGGGTTCGAGCAGCCGACGACCGGGACGATCTCCCTCGAGGGCAAGGACATGACCGGGATCGCGCCGAACCACCGCCCGGTCAACATGGTGTTCCAGTCGTACGCGATCTTCCCGCACATGACCGTCGCGCAGAACGTGGGGTACGGACTGAAGGTGACCGGGGTCCCCAAGGCCGAGACGGCCGAGCGCGTCCGCGAGATGCTCGACCTGGTCCAACTCGGCGAGATGGCCGGGCGGCTGCCCGACCAGCTGTCGGGCGGGCAGCGCCAGCGCGTCGCCCTCGCGCGCGCGCTGGTCAAGCGGCCCACCCTGCTCCTGCTCGACGAGCCGCTGTCGGCGCTCGACGCCAACCTGAGGGAGATCATGCAGGTGGAGCTCGTGCGCATCCAGAAGAAGGTCGGCATCACCTTCATCATCGTCACCCACGACCAGGACGAGGCGCTGTCGATCGCGAGCCGGATCGTGGTGATGAACCGGGGGCGCATCTGCCAGGACGCGACGCCGACGGACCTCTACGAGTACCCCGGCAGCCGCTTTGTCGCCGGGTTCATCGGCAGCATGAACCTGTTCGAGGTCTCGCTGCTGTCGGCGGGCAGGGACCAAGTCACGGTGTCGGACGAGCGCCTCGGCGAGCTGACGGTCCCCGTCCCGGGCGGGGTCCGGGACGGCGTCGCCCCCGGGCAAAGCATCGGGCTCGCGGTCCGCCCCGAGAAGATCGGCGTGTTCGAGAGCCGGCCGGGCGACGATGCCCTGCTGGCCCACCGGGCGCAGGTCACGAACGTCGCCTACCACGGCAACGAGAGCCACGTGCGCGCGCGCCTGGAGAACGGCGCCGAGGTGGTCGCGCTGGTCCCCAACACGCGCCGGGGCGAGGAGGACTACTCGGTCGGCGAGGACGTCTGGGTCGGCTGGCTCCCGACCGACTTCCTGGTGCTGTTCGAGTGACCCGCCCCGGGCGTCACGCGCCCGGCCGCAACACCTCCAGGGCGCTGTCGAGCGCCTTGCGCGCGCGCCCCGCCAGCTCGTCGATCTCCGCCATGGTGATCGTCAGCGGCGGCGACAGCAACATCGTGTCGCGCGCCGCGCGCATCACCAGCCCGGCGTCGAGCGCGGCGTCCCGGCACACCTTGCCGGCCTCCGCCGACTCGTCGAAGCGCACGGCGCCGTCACGGTCGCGCACCAGCTCGATCGCGCCAAGCATCCCGACGCCGCGCACCTCGCCGACCAGCGGGTGGTCCGCCAGCGTCGCCAGCGCCTTCTGGAAACTCGGCGCGGTCTGGTCGCGCACCCGCGCAAGGATGTCCTCGTCCTCCAGGATCCTCAGGTTCTCCAGCGCGACCGCCGCGCACGCCGGGTGGCCGCTGTACGTGTAGCCGTGGGCGAACTCGAAGTCGCGGCTGGCGAACACCTCGGCGACCTTGGAGCCGACCATGACGCCGCCCATCGGCAGGTACCCCGACGTCAGCCCCTTCGCGATCGGCATCAGGTCCGCCTTGATCCCGAAATGCTGCGAGCCGAACCAGCGCCCGATCCGGCCGAAGCCGCAGATCACCTCGTCGGCCACCAGCAGGATGTCGTTGGCCTCGCAGATCCTCGCGATCTCGGGCCAGTAGCTGTCGGGGGGGATGACCACCCCGCCGGCCCCCTGCACCGGCTCGGCGATGAACGCCGCCACGCGGTCGGCGCCGACCTCGTCGATCTTGCGCTGCAGGTCGCGCGCCGCCTCCAAGCCGAACTCCCCGGGGTCCTTGCCCCTCCCCTCGCCGAACGCGTACGGCTGCGCGATGTGCTCGACCCCGGGGATCGGAAGCCCCCCCTGCGCGTGCATGAACGCCATGCCGCCAAGCGAGGCGGCCGCCACCGTGCTGCCATGGTAGGCGTTGCGCCGCGAGATGATCACCGAGCGGCCGGGCTGCCCGAGGAGGCTCCAGTAGTGGCGCACCATCCGCACCACCGTGTCGTTGGCCTCCGACCCCGAGTTCGTGAAGAACACGTGGCTGAAGCCGTCGGCGAGCGACGCCAGCCGCTCCGACAGCAGGACCGTCGGCTCGCTCGCGCTCTGGAAGAAGCTGTTGTAGTACGGCAGCCGCCGCATCTGGGCAGCCGCCGCCTCCGCAAGCTCCTTGCGCCCGTAGCCGACGTTCACGCACCAAAGCCCGGCCATCCCGTCGAGGATCCGGTTGCCGTCGGAGTCCCAGATGTAGACGCCCTGCGCCTCGGTGATGATGCGCGTCCCGGCATCCGCCAGGCGCATGTGGTTGGTGAACGGATGCAGGTGATGGAGACTGTCGATCCGGCGGTACTGGTTGGTCAATGTCTCGGCCATGGCCCCTCCTTGCGCGGGACGGCAAGGCCGCCGGCAGACCCCGCGCCGGCGCTCCCGCCACCCTCGCTCTCACCCCGATTCTATGCGCCCGGCCGGGAATCCCGCAACCGGGGCAGGGGATGCCGCCCGCGGTTGCCTGGCCGGGGGGGATTGTCGTATAAAGCGGACACGATGGTGATGTGGCCGGACGGGAAGGATCGCTGCTGGAACTACCGGTCCGGCGAGGAGATCTACATCCCCTACCACGACGAGGAGTGGGGGGTTCCGGTCCACGACGACCGCGGGCTGTTCGAGGTCCTGGTCCTCGCGGGCGCGCAGGCAGGGCTCAGCTGGGCGCTCATCCTGCGCAAGCGCGAAGGGTACCGCGCGGTGTTCCACGAGTTCGACGTGGCCCGGGTCGCGGCGATGAGCGACGCGGAACTGGAGCAGGTGCTGAAGAACCCGCGCGTTGTGCGCCATCGCCGAAGGGTGTACTCGGTGCGCACGAACGCCCGGGTGTTCGCCGCCATCCAGGACGAGCTCGGGAGCTTCGACGCCTACGTCTGGCGCTTCGTCGGGGGCTCCCCGATCATCGGGGACTGGGAACGCTTGGAGGATCTCCCTGAGCAGACGCCGGAAAGCGAGGCCCTCACGGAGGACCTGCGCCGCCGTGGGATGACCTCCATCGGCCCGAAGATGATCTACGTCTACATGCAGTCGGTCGGAATGGTCGACGCCCATCTCACGAGCTGCTGGGTGCGCCAAGCCAGGCGCGCCGTGGCTGATGCCGCATCCCGGGGCGAGGACTGCGACACCGGCATGACTGGCCGCACGCGATGAGCCCGGACGGAAAGCGGCGTTGCTTCGGCGGCCTGCCGGGCCACGAGCTCTACGCGCGCTACCACGACGAGGAATGGGGCGTGCCGGCCCACGACGACCGCAGGCTGTTCGAGATGCTGGTGCTTGAGGGCGCGCAGGCCGGGCTCAGCTGGGAGACCATCCTGCGCAAGCGCGAGGGGTACCGCGCGGTGTTCCACGGGTTCGACGTGGACCGGGTCGCGACGATGACCGACGCGGAGTTGGAACGGGCACTGGAGAACCCGGGCATCGTGCGCAACCGCCTGAAGGTGCGCTCGGCTCGCGCCAACGCCCGGGTGTTCTCCTCCATCCAGGGGGAGTTCGGGAGCTTCGACGCCTACGTCTGGCGATTCGTCGACGGCTCGCCGATCGTCGGGAACTGGAAGCGCCTGGAGGACGTCCCGGCCGAGACGCCGGAGAGCATCGCCCTCTCGAAGGATCTCCGCCGGCGGGGGATGGGCTTCGTCGGCCCGACAATCGTCTACGCCTACATGCAGGCGACCGGGATGGCCGACGACCATCTCACGGACTGCTGGCTGCGCCAGGCCGGGCGCCGTGGCTGACACCGCGCCCGGCGGGGAGGGCGCGATCTCAAGCATGACCGGCTACGCGGACCTGACGGTCGACGTCGGGGCGGCGCGCTACCGGCTGTCCGCGCGCTCGGTCAACCAGCGCGGGCTGGACGTGGACGTCAAGCTCCCCGCGCGCTTCACCGGGATCTCCCAGCGGATCGGCGCCCTGGTGCGCGAGACGCTCGCGCGCGGCCGGGTGTCGGTGCTGATGGAGGAGGCGTCCGCCGGGGACGACACCCTGTTCGACGAGCCGTTCCTGGAGCGGGTCCGGGACCTCCACCGGTCGCTGGAGAAACGGGGCGTGTCCCTGCGCCCGCCAACGCTCGGGGAGCTGCTCAGCCTGAAGGAGCGGCTCGGCGAGCCGCCACCCGACGGGGAGAGGGAGGCCCGGGTGGTCGAGGCGGCCCGCGCGCTCGTCCGCGCCCTCGCGGCGTCACGGCGCGCGGAGGGCGCGCGGTTGCGCACGGCGCTCGACGGGCAGTTCCGGCAAGCCCGTACCGCCTGCGCGGCCATCGCCTCTGATGCGGATAGAATCCGGGAACTCATGGTCGAGCGAGCGTTTCGCCGTTTCGGGCTGGAGCCCGGCGAGGAGGCCGACCCGAAGATCGGCGCGGAGATCACACTGGCATGCGCGAAGGCGGACGTCACCGAGGAGCTCGACCGGCTGCACTCCCACCTGGACGAGATCGGGCGCGCCTTGGAGACTGGCGGGCCGGTCGGCCGCAAGGTCGACTTCATGCTGCAGGAGTGCCGGCGCGAGGCGACGACGCTCACGGCGAAGCTCCCGGAGGCGGGGCTGTCGCGCACGGCGATGGACCTTTGCCTGTCGATCGAGCAGATGCGGGAGCAGGTCCAGAACATCGAGTGACATGAGAGGGAACCTCTTCATGCTCTCGGCCCCGTCCGGCGCGGGCAAGTCCAGCATCGCGACGGCCGCCGCCAAGAGCGGCGAGATCGAGCTGTCGATCTCGTGCACGACGCGCGCGCCAAGGCCGAACGAGACCGACGGCGTGTCGTACCTGTTCGTCGACGAGGCCGCCTTCGCCGCCAAGCGCGACGCCGGCGACCTTCTCGAGCACGCCAACGTCCACGGCAACTGGTACGGGACCCCCAAGCCCTGGATCACCGAGAGGATGGAGGCCGGCAAGGACATCCTGCTGGAGATCGACTGGCAGGGGGCGCGCCAGGTGCGGGAAAAGATCCCCGGCGCCGTCTCGGTGTTCGTCCTGCCGCCGTCGATGGGGCAGCTTCGCGCCCGACTCGTCGGCCGCGGCGAGGATTCCGACGAGGTGATCCGGCAACGGCTCGCCGCCGCCCCGGCCGAGATGTCGCACGCCGAGGAGTACGACTATGTTATAATCAACCGTGATTTGGCGAGGTCCGTCGAGGACTTCCTGTCGATTGTCCGCACCAGCCGGATGCGCTATTCCAGCCTTGCAAGGGAGGTCGGGGCGATCGTCGGCCAACCCGCGACCAACCTGGAGACGAGAACGGACGATGGCGAGGACCACAGTTGAGGACTGCCTGAAGAACTGCCCCAACCACTTCCATCTGGCGATGCTCGCGACCACGCGGGCCCGCGAGCTGATGACGGGCGGGGACCACCGGCGCGTGGTCGATCCGGGCGACGACAAGCCGATCGTCATCGCGTTGCGGGAGATCGCCGCGACGCCGCCTGATGAGCTGGACGCGGCCGCCGCCGATGAGACAGAGTCCCCGGACAGCGAGTCGTCGGCCGAGACCGAGGAGGGGCAGGCGCCCGAGGCCGGCGGCGACTGACCATGCCTCCCCCGGCAGACGTCGCTGTCGCGCCGGCGGGACCGGAGGAGCCGGCGGAATCCTACCCCCTGTCGGCAAGCATCAGGAGAAAGCTCGGGGAGCGCGCGACCCTCGGCCAAGTCGAGCTGCTTGACAAGGCGCTCGCGCTCAGCGAGCGGGCCCACCGCGGCCAGTCGCGCGCGGACGGCCGCCCGTACTTCACCCACCCTCTGGCGGTCGCCGACGTGCTGTGCGACTGGCAGATGGACTTCCCGGCAATCATCGCGGCGCTGCTGCACGATGTCGTCGAGGACACCGAGGTGACCCTGGGCGCCATCGAGGAGACGTTCGGGGGCGGGGTCGCCCTGCTCGTCGACGGGGTCAGCAAGATCGAGAAGCTCGAGGACCAGTCGAAGGAGGTGCGCCGGGCCGAGAGCTTCAGGAAGATCCTGCTGGCGATCACGCGCGACTGGCGCGTGATCTTCATCAAGCTGGCGGACCGCCTCCACAACATCCGCACGCTGTCGAGTCTCCCGAACCCGAGGACGCGCAAGCGGATCGCGCGCGAGACCCTTGACATCTACGCGCCGATCGCGGACCGGCTGGGCCTCTCAGGCGTGTGCCGCGAGCTGCAGAACCAGTCTTTCCGGCACCTGCACCCGCACCGCTACCGGGTGCTGTCGAAGGCGCTGAAGAACTCCGCCGGCAGCCACCGCAAGGCGATCGAGGAGACCCGCGAGACGATCCTCTCGCGGCTTGCCGAGCAGGGGATCAAGGCGACGGTCACCGCCCGCGAGAAGAACCTGTTCAGCGTCTACCGCAAGATGGTGGAGAAGCGGCTCAGCTTCTCCGACGTCGAGGACATCATCGGCTTCCGCATCGTGGTCCGGGACCGGCTGACGTGCTACCTGGCGCTCGGCGTCGTGCACATGTGCTTCCAGCCGATCCCGACAAAGTTCGACGACTACATCGCGGTGCCGAAGTCGAACGGCTACCAGTCGCTCCACACGACGGTGAAGGACAACAGCGGCGTGACGCTCGAGCTGCAGGTCAAGTCGGAGTCGATGCACGCGTTCGCGGAGCAGGGGCTCGCCGCCCACTGGCTCTACAAGCAGCGCAGCGACACCGTCGTCGAGGACGTGCAGATCGCCGCGAACCAGAGGCTGAAGAGCCTGATGAGCCTCCACACCGAGAACGCCGACCCGGGCGAGTTCCTTGAGAACGTCAAGATGGACCTCTACCCGGAGGAGATCTACATCATGACCCCCAAGGGGGAGATCGTCACGGTGCCCAAGGGCAGCTGCGCGCTGGACTTCGCCTACCAGATCCACTCGGACCTCGGCAACCGCGCGTCCTTCGTGCGCATCGGCGGCAAACCGATGCCCCTGTCGACCAAGCTGTCGACCGGGGACGTGGTCGAGGTCGTGACGTCCGAGCGCACGACCCCCCTGCCCCACTGGATCAACTTCGTCACCACGGCGCGCGCCCGCTCGCAGATCCGGCACCGGCTCCGGATGGCCGAGGCGGACCAGGCGGAGAAGGTCGGGGAGCAGCTCCTGATCAGCGCCTTCAACAAGCTGGAGGCCGACTCGGAGTCGGTGTCGGCGGACCAGTGGAAGGCGTTCTTCTTCAGCAAGCCGTTCGGGTCGTTGCCGGAGCTGCACCGCGAGATCGGGCTGGGAAAGGTCTCGGCGGACCTGATGGCGTACGAGCTGCTGTCCGGCGCCGGCAAGGGAAAGCGCCCCGCCAAGGCGTCGGTGCAGCCGATCGCGATCAGCGGGCGGCTCTCCTCGGCGATCCGGTTCGCCGAGTGCTGCCACCCGCTCCCCGGGGAGCCGATCGTCGGGGTGATGCGCAAGGGCCGCGGCCTGGTGATCCACCAGGACAGCTGCCCTGAGATCGAGGAAAGGAAGGGCAAGGCCATCTGGGCCGATGTCACCTGGGACGAGGGCGCCTCCGAGCAGCACTACCCGGCGCCGATCAGCGTGGAGTGCGTCAACCAGCCGGGGATCGCCTCCACCGTGTGCGGCATCATCGCGAACCATCAGGTCAACATCGCGGAGTTCGCCCTTCAGGGGGGCGGCAGGCACAGCCGGCACGTGACGATGCACGTCCGGCTGGAGGTCAGTTCACTGGGGCAGTGCCAGCGCCTTCTTGAGGGCTTGGCGCGGGACCCGAACGTGGTCGCGGTCCGCCGCGCCCGCTCCGACACCCGACCGGGAACGCCGCTCTACTGATGCGGTCAGTGTCTTTTCTTGCCGTGCGTCGCGGGCTTGGTTCGGTACTGGAACACCTCGCGGCGCCTGGAGTAGACGAGCAATGCCGCCCCCAGCGCCACCATCGGCAGGCTCAGCCACTGTCCCATTGAGAGGCCCAGCGCCAGGAGTCCCAGGTTCAGGTCGGGTGCCCGCGTGAACTCCACCCCGAACCGGAACAGGCCGTAGAGCAACAGGAACATCCCTGACACCTGCGCGACCGGGCGCGGCCTGCCCGAGAACACCTTCAGCGCGATGAAGAGGAGCACCCCCTCCAGCGCCAGCTCGTACAGCTGGGACGGGTGCCGGGAGACGTCCCCGCCCCCGACGAAAACCATCCCCCACGGGAGCTCGGTGGGACGCCCCCACAGCTCGCCGTTGATGAAGTTGCCGAGGCGCCCGAAGCCGAGGCCGGGCGGGACCAACGGCGCGACAAAGTCGGCGACGGCCCAGAACGGGACCTTCGACGCGCGCGCCACCAGCCACAGCGCGACGATCACGCCGACCAGCCCGCCATGGAACGACATGCCGCCCTCCCACACCTTGAGGATCTCCAGCGGGCGCGACAGGTAGAACTCCGGCGCGTAGAACAGGACGTACCCGAGCCGCCCGCCGATGATCACGCCGATGATCGCGTAGTAGAGCAGCCCCTCCCTGAGCACCGCGCCCATCGCGTGCTGCTCGGGGTGCCGCCCCATCCGCTGAAGGGCCAGCCAGTAGAAGGCGCAGAACCCGAACACGTACATCAGCCCGTACCAATGCACGCTCGCCCCGAACAGGCGGAAGGCAACCGGGTCCAAGTCGATGGTCACAGGCGAAGAAAGGGGGGAGTTCCGCGCGGAGTCTAGCAAAAGCCCGTTGCGCCCCCGCGCGCGGCGGCGTGTCCCGCGGGATCGCGCAGGCGGCGCGGCCGGCCCCGCCGGGGCGGCACGGGGCCAAAGGCCGCCCTGATATAGAATGCCCGGAAACGCAGGAGTGTTGCCATGGCCCAGAGGCGCAGAAGCGAGACAATCACTCAAGGAATCGCGCGGTCGCCCAACCGGGCGATGCTCCGGGCCGTCGGCTTCGGCGACGGGGACTTCGACAAGCCGATCGTCGGCGTCGCCAACGCGCACAGCAACCTGACCCCTTGCAACGCCGGGCTCAACGAGCTGACCGACGCCTCGATGGAGGGCCTGGAGAGCGCGGGCGCCAAGGCCCAGTCGTTCGGGACCATCACGATATCCGACGGGATCTCGATGGGGACACAGGGCATGAAGTACTCCCTGGTGTCGCGCGAGGTCATCGCCGACTCGATCGAGACGGTGGCGAACGGCCAGTGCCTCGACGGCCTAGTCGTCATCGGCGGGTGCGACAAGAACATGCCGGGCGGGATGATGGCCATCGGCCGGGTCAACGTCCCGTCGATCTACGTTTACGGCGGGACGATCAAGCCGGGCAAGCACAACGGGCGCGACCTGACGATCGTCAGCAGCTTCGAGGCGGTCGGCCAGCTGAGCGCCGGCGCCATCGACCGCCAGGAGTTCGACGCGATCGAGCGCAACGCCTGTCCCGGCAAGGGGTCCTGCGGCGGGATGTTCACGGCGAACACCATGTCGAGCGCAATCGAGGCGATGGGGATGAGCCTGCCGTTCTCCTCCACCATGGCGGCCGAGGACGCCGAGAAGGCGCAAAGCGCGCGCGACTCCGGGACGGCGTTGCGCGCCCTTCTCGACCGCGGCATCGCCGCCCGCGACATCATGACGCGCGAGGCGTTCGAGAACGCGATCGCCGTCGTGATGGCGATCGGGGGATCGACCAACGCGGTGCTTCACCTCCTGGCGATCGCCCACTCGACCGGGGTGCCCCTGGAGATCGACGACTTCGAGCGGCTGCGCACCAAGACGCCCGTGCTCTGCGACCTGAAGCCGTTCGGCAGGCACGTGACGGTGGACCTCCACCAGGCGGGCGGCATCCCCCAAGTCATGCGGATCCTTCTGGAGAACGGCCTGCTGCACGGGGAGTGCGTGACGGTCACCGGCAAGACCGTCCGGGAGAACCTGAGGGACGTCCCCCCGACGCCACGGGAGGGACAGGACGTCATCCGGGGCGTCGACAACCCCCTCCACGAGGAGGGGCACCTGGCGATCCTCAGGGGGAACCTCGCCGAGGAGGGCTGCGTCGCCAAGATCGCGGGGATCAAGAAAAGGCGGATGACCGGGCCCGCGAAGGTCTTCGAATCGGAGGAGCACGCGCTCGAGTCCATCCTTGACGGCAAGGTCGAGGCCGGCGACGTCGTCGTCATCCGGAACGAGGGCCCCAAGGGGGGACCGGGCATGAGGGAGATGCTCTCGCCGACCTCGGCGATCGTCGGCAAGGGGCTCGGCGAGAGCGTCGGCCTGATCACCGACGGGCGATTCTCCGGGGGAAGCCACGGCCTAGTCGTCGGGCATGTCGCGCCCGAGGCCGCCGTCGGCGGGACCATCGGCCTCGTCCGGGACGGCGACCCGGTCACGATCGACGCCGAGAAAAGGACGCTGACCCTGGAGCTTCCCGGGGAGGAGATCGAACGGCGCCGCCAAGAGTGGCGCGCGCCGCAACGGGAACTCCGCGGCACGCTCGCGAAGTACGCCCACCTGGTCGCCTCGGCGAGCGTCGGCGCCACCACCGACAACCTGTGAGGCGGCGCCTTGCCCAAGGAGAGCGACACCACCCATGAGCTCGTCCTGACTGTGGGGTCCGCGCACGGGCTGCACATGCGGCCCGCCGCGCTGATCGCCAACGCGCTCAGGGAGCTGTCCTGCGAGGTGCGCGTCGTCTCCAGCGGCAAGAGGGCCAACGGCAAGAGCGTCGTCGACCTTCTCGGGCTCGAGGCTTGGCAGGGCGCCGAGCTGCGCTTCGAGATCCGCGGCCGCGATGCCGGGCAGGCCCTTGACGCGCTGCGCAAGCTCGATGATGTCTGACACGCCCGCCGACAGCCCGCTCCCCCTCGAGGGCACCCCGCTGTCCAGGGGGATAACCGTCGGCGAGATCCACCTCCTGACACCCTCCGAGCAGAGCATCCCGCAACACTTCATCAAGAGGAAGCACGTCAAGAAAGAGACCCTCCGTTTCCGCAAGGCGGTCGGGCAGGTCGAGGCGGAGCTCAACGCCGTCCACGAGAGGGTGCTCGCGCAGGGGCACGCGAACCCAAGCGTCACGGCCTTTGTCGACCTCTACCTCGCGCTGGTCCGGGACGAGACCATCACGAAGCGGACCGAGACCCTGGTCTCGGAGCGGCTGATGAACGCCGAGTGGGCGCTTCAGCACCAGGCCGAGGAGCTGTCGGCGGGCTTCGACCTGCTCGAGAGCGCCTACCTCAGGGAGCGAAAGCACGACATCGCGCACGTGACCTCCCAGATCATCCGGGCGATGGCGCCGTCCCAGGATTCGACCGGGCAACCGTCGGCCCACCGCGCGGGCGAGGGAAAGATCCTGGTCGCCAAGAGCATCTCCCCGACCCAGGTGCTCGACTGCGCGCATCGCGGATACCAGGGCTTCGCGACCGAGATCGGGGGGCCGAACTCGCACGCGGCCATCATCGCGCGCAGCCTCCGGATTCCCTTTGTCGGGAGGATCCCCCGCCTTCTCGAGACGGTCCGAGAGGGCGCGCCGGCCATCCTGGACGCCGTCGACGGCAACCTGATCCTCTGGCCGGACCCGGACGCGGTCGACCGCTACACTGCCGAGAAGAAGAGGCTCGCGAGGCGGCACCGCCCCCGGTCGGCGCAAAAGCCCCCCCGCCACGCCGTCACCCGCGACAAGGTTGGGGTGTCCCTTCAGGCAAACATCGAGCTGGTGGACGAGATCGGCGACGCGCACCTGCTTGGCGCCGACGAGATCGGCCTTTTCCGGACCGAGTCCCTGATCCTCTCGCTCAACGAGATCCCGCCGGAGGACGAGCAGTACGAGATGTACCGCGACGCGCTGAGGGAGGCGAACGGCCTGCCGGTCACCTTTCGGACACTCGACATCGGCAGCGACAAGTCGATGGCCGACCCGGAGGCGGAGTCCGCGCCGTCGAGCTCGCCGCTTGGCCTGCGGGCGATCCGCTACTGCCTCTCGAACCCCGAGGTGTTCCTGTGCCAGCTGCGCGCGATCATGCGGGCCGCGCACCACGGCCCCACACGCGTCATGTTCCCGATGCTGACGCACCCGGCAGAGCTCACCCAGGCGCTCGGCCTGCTCGACCTCGCGCGCGACCAGCTGTCGAACCGGCGCGTCAACTTCGCCGCGCGGTTCCCGGTGGGCGGCATGCTTGAGGTGCCTGCCGCGGTCTTCGTCATGGACGACTTCTCCCGCCATCTCGACTTCTTCTCGGTCGGCACCAACGACCTCATCCAGTACATGCTGGCAGTCGACCGTGACGACGAGGAGCTGGCGACCCTGAACGACCCCCACCACCCGGCGATCATCCGCATGCTCAACCTGATCGCGAGAAAGGCCGCCCAGAACAAGAAGCGCGTCACGGTGTGCGGGGAGATGGCCGGGGACAGGAGCCTGACAAGGCTGTTCCTCTGCCTTGGGCTTACCAACCTGTCTATGCAGGTCGACCGCCTCCCCGACGTGCGCGAGGTGGTCGCCAAGACAGACACCCGCGATCTCAAGAGTCTCCTGCGGAACGTGCTGCGGGCAGGGACCCCAGACCAAGTGTCACGAACGCTGGAGGAGTCCAACCAAGCCTGACATCCCCCCGCTTCTGCGCAAGGCACCATCGCCAACCCCAGGCTGTCGCGGCGGCGGCCGACGACCGCTCGCCACTCGTCCCCTCAATATCGTGCGCGTGCGATCTCCGGCACTATCCGCGATCATCGCCGCTGACACCGGAAGAGATCAACGCCCAGCCCTCCCATCACCGACACTTGACCGAATGCCGGC
>CAZZIL010000064.1:0-5796 GCA_964654265.1 uncultured Gammaproteobacteria bacterium
CGCGAGCACTAGGCCGGGCTCCGTCTCCACGTGGTAGCTGTGGATGGAGTAGAAGCGCATCCCGTCCCTGGTCCCGGCGAGCAGGGGCGACTGCGCGCGCAGGGCGACCCGATTCCAGCCCATGTGCGGGACCTTCATCCCGTCGGCCGGGGCGAACGCCACCACCCGCCCGGGGAGGACGCCCAGCCCCTCGGCGTCCCCCTCCTCGCTGCGCTCGAACAGCAGCTGCATCCCGATGCAGATCCCCATGAACGGCTTCGTCCGCGCCGCCTCCGCCAGCGCGTCGCGAAGCCCGCCGCGGTCGATCTGCCCCATGCAGTGGCCGAAGGCCCCGTCGCCGGGAAACACCACCTTGCCGGCGCCCCGGATCTCAGCGGGGGCGCCCGTCACCGACACCGACGCGCCCGGCGCCAGGAGCCGCACCGCCTTCTCGATCGAGTGGAGGTTGCCGATGCCGCACTCGACGATCGCGACGTCCGGCCCCGCCGTCAAATCATCCCCTTGGTCGACGGCACCTTGCCGCCGGCGCGCGGGTCGGGCGCGACGGCGGCGCCGAGCGCGAGCGCGAACGCCTTGAACATCGACTCGGCCTGGTGGTGTGCGTTGACGCCGCGCAGCAGGTCGATGTGCACGGTCATTTTGGCGCCGTTCGCGACCCCCTGGAAGAACTCGCGGAACAGGTCGGAGTCAAGCCCGCCGATCTGCTCGCGGGCGTAGTCGGCGTTGAGCACGAGCGACGCCCGGCCGGACAGGTCGACGACGGCGCGGGCGAGCGACTCGTCGAGCGGCGCGTGCGCGGAGCCGAAGCGGGCGATCCCGCCCTTGTCGCCGAGCGCGGAGGCGATCGCCTCGCCGAGGGCGATGCCGCAGTCCTCGACGGTGTGGTGGGGGTCCACCTCGAGGTCCCCCGACGCCTTGAGGCCGATGTCGACCCGGCTGTGCCGGGCGATCTGGTCGACCATGTGGTCGAGAAACGCGAGCCCGGTCGAGACTGTGGCCTCGCCGGTGCCATCGAGGTTGATCTCCAGCCGGATGTCGGTCTCCTTGGTCTTTCGGGCGACCTTCGCGGTGCGTCTCATGCCGTCGACTCCAGAGTTGCCCTGAAGGCGTCGAGCAGCGCCCGGTTGTCGTCCTCGGTTCCGACGGTGATCCTCAGGTGCCGGTCGCTCTTGCCGAGCACCGGCCCGGGGATCTTCCGCACGAGCACCCCTCTCTGGAGCAGCCCGGACCAGCAGGCTTCCGCGGACGGGACCTCCACCAGGAGGAAGTTCGCCCGGGACGGGTGGGCCTTGGTCCCGGGGAGTGCGTTGAGCGCCTCGCGGAGCCTTTCGCGCTCGGCCACGATCAGGTCGATCTGGCGCTGGATCGCGTCGAACCGCCCGAGGACGGCGTGCGCGACCGCCTGCGTGCACGCGTTGACGTTGTACGGGAGGCGCACCTTCTCGAGGTGGGCGACCTGCGCCTTGCGCCCGACCAGGTGGCCGAGCCGTATGCCGGCGAGCCCCAGCTTCGACAGGGTGCCCATCACAAGCACGTTGGGACGCCCGGCGTATCTCCCCAGGAGGGACGGGAGGTCGGAGAACGCCTGGTACGCCTCATCGACGACGAGCCAGCCGGTGGGCCCCATCGCGTCGGCGATCCGGTCCAAGCGCTCGGCGGAGAGCGCGTTCCCGGTCGGGTTGTTGGGCGAGGCCGCGAAAAACAGCCGCGGGCGAAGGCTTTCGATCAGCCCGAGGGTCCCGTCCAGGTCGATGTCGAAGCCGTCGCCGAGACTGGCGGCGTGCCATTGCGCGCCGCAGACCTTGGCGGTGCGCTCGTACATGACAAAGCCGGGGTCGAGCCCCATCACGACGCCCCGGGGGTCGTCGGGCCCGCCGCAGCAGGCCTGCGTGAGCACCTGGATCAGCTCGTCGGAGCCGTTGCCGAGGATCACCTCGTGGGTCTCCGGGACGGAGTGCCTGTCCCGGATCAGCCCGCGCAGGCGCCGCGCCGACGGGTCCGGGTAGCGGTTGAGGGAAAGTCCCGCGACCGCCGCGGCGATCTCGCCTGCGAGGTCGTCCGGCAGGCGGTGTGGGTTCTCCATCGCGTCGAGCTTGACCAGCCCGG
Organism: uncultured Gammaproteobacteria bacterium; assembly: GCA_964654265.1. GTDB lineage: Bacteria > Pseudomonadota > Gammaproteobacteria > Tethybacterales > CBDBMS01 > CBDBMS01. Next base: position 2,107 of record CAZZIL010000064.1, read on the forward strand.
CGTCGTCCGGGACCGGGTAGGCCCGCATCGCCCGGATGTCGGCGCGGACCGGGCCGTCCTCCGCGGCGGGCGTCTCAGCGGCTCTCACGGAACAGCTCGCGGAACTTCCGGTCCAGGCCGCCCACCTGCCCGCGAAGCCTCTCGATGGTCGAGTCGTTCTCGATCACCATGTCGGCCTGCTTGCGCCGGAGGTCGGACGTCATCTGCCGCCGGATCGCGCCCTGGGCCTCCCGCTCACTCCAGCCCTTGCGGATAATCCGCTCCAGCTGTGCGTCGGCCGGGGCCTCGATCGTGAGCGTGCTGAAGGTGTGCTCCAGGTAGTAGCCGGTCTCGAACAGCAGCGGCACCACGAGCACGCCGTAGTCCCCCTCCGCCTTGCGCATCCGCGACAGCGTCTCCTCCTTCACCAGCGGGTGCAGGATGTCCTCCAGCCGCTTCAGCGACGCCGGGTCGGTGAACACCAGCCCGCGCATCCTCTCGCGGTTGAGGCTCCCGTCGGGGTTCATCACCGAGTCGCCGAACACCTTGCGCACGGTGACGTTGGCCTTCCCGTTCACCCCGGTCAGCCAGCGCGAGACGGCGTCGGTGTCGATGACGGTGACCCCAAGCCCCTCCAGCATCTCGCTGACCGTCGACTTGCCGCAGGCCAGCCCCCCGGTCATTGCAACGAACGGAATCACGGCGCCCCCACCAGCTCAAGGTAGCGGTAGCGGATCTCGTCGCCCCAGAACAGCATCGCCAGGGCGCCGACCGACAGGAAGGGCCCGAACGACAGGAACCGGTAGCGCTTGCGGTAGCCCTTGACGGCCAGGCGCGCGACCCCGTACGCCAGCCCCAGCACGGAGCCGATGAACAGCACGAACGGGAGCGAGTGGTAGCCCAGCCAGGCGCCCGCCGCCGCCATCAGCTTCGCGTCGCCCAGGCCGATCATCTCCTTGCGGGTGAGCACCAGCCCGGCCTGGCGCACCGCGTAGATGAAGAGGTAGCCAAGCGCGGCGCCCACCACCGCCTCGCGCACCGTCGCGAACTGCGAGTCCAGGTTGGCCAGCAGCCCGGCCCACACCAGCGGGATCACGATCCGGTCCGCGATCACGAACCGCCTGATGTCGATCAGCGAGAGCGCGAGCAGCGCGCTGGCGAACAGCATCGCCGCCAGGGCGGTCAGTCCCCACCCGTGGCGGGCGACCACCGCGACCGCGAGGAGCCCGGTGGCGAGCTCCACCAGCGGGTACTGGGCCGAGATCGCCGCCTTGCAGCTCGCGCACCGCCCCCGCAACCAAAGGTAACTCAGCACCGGGACGTTGTGCCACGGCTTGATCCGCGCCCCGCAACGCGGGCACGACGACAGCGGGAAGAACAGGAACCCGATCCCCTTGTCGGCGCCCGGCACGATCTCCGCCCCCGCCGTCTGCGGCCAGCGGTGCGCGAACACGTTCAGGAAGCTTCCCCATGCGAGACCCAGGAACAGCGACAGCAACAGGCTCATGGTCGGCACGGCCGGCGCCGCCGGCCGCCACGGGCGGGACGGCCGCCTAGTCCTTGGCTTCCTCGATCCAGGCCATCTGGATGGCCTCAAGGATCGACTCGCTCGATGCCTCCGGGTCGTCGTCGAAGCCCTCCAGGCCGCAGATCCACCGGTGCAGGTCGGTGAACCGGACGTACTGGGGATCGACCTCCGGGTGCGCCTCGCACAGGGAGATCGCGATGTCGTAAGTGTCACCCCACCTCATCAGTGCTCCTCCTTCGCATGGTTGATGGTGTAGCGCGGGATCTCCACCACCAGGTCGGTCCCGTCGACGATCGCCTGGCAGCCGAGCCGCGACTCGGGCTCCAGGCCCCACGCCCGGTCGAGCAGGTCCTCCTCGTCCTCGGTCGCCTCGTTGAGCGAGTCGAAGCCCTCGCGGATGATCAGGTGGCAAGTCGTGCACGCGCACGACTTCTCGCAGGCGTGCTCGACCTCGATGTCGTGCTCCAGCAGGTTGTCGAGGACGGAGACGCCCCGCCGCCCGTCGAGCTCGGCCCCGTCCGGGCAGATCTCGATGTGCGGCAACACTCTCAGTCTCGGCATGGCGCGGCGATTCTACCAACTCGCGGGGGACCGCGTAAGGCGCGCCGCCCCCCGGCCGGGCGCCCGGCAGGCGCGCCCCCGGTAGAATCGGGACGCACAAGAAGGAGGTCCCGTGCCCCGTCGACATTCCCGCGCCACCGGCCCGGGGCGCCGCCCCGCCCCCCGCGCGCGCCGGCTGGCGGCGCTGGCCGCGGCCGCGTTGCTCGCGGGCGCCTGCGCGCCCGACCAGCAGTTTCCCCAGAGGCCGGAGTTCAAGGCGATCCGGGAATCGCTCGGGAGCGACCCGCCCTCCGCCGCCGACCGGCGCCTGCTGGAGCGCCACCGCCCGGAGTTCCACCTCCCGCCCGGCCACGAGGGCGCGATCGACTTCTACCGGGACTACATCGCACACGGCGAGCTGCGCGACTCCGACGGCAGGCTCGTCAGCACGGCGGTCACGCAGGACCTGCTGAACCGCCACAAGTCCGACCCGGGAGTGGTGTTCACGCACAAGCCCCCGACGGAGGGCGCGGAGCCGCCTCGCCCCTTGGTCCTCGGCAGCGTCACCCGGTCGGAGATACCCTTCCTGGGCGGGAAATACACCTTCCTGGCCTACCACGCGGTCTTCCGCATGTCGGGACTCCCGCTCGAGATCGGCCCGGTCCGCGAGCTCCTCGCGCGCGCCCTCGGCGACCGCAGGGACTGGCACCAGCTCGACCACTACACCGCGGTGTTCATCGTGCTCGACCCGTCGATGGAGCCCCGCGCGGTCGTCCTGCAGCAGCACAACGCCATGCGCACCCACCTCGTCGACGACCGCGGCCCGTTCCCCCGCGGCGAGCCCGTCCGCGTCGACGTCGCCGTCGACTCCAACGAGCTCTACCCGCACTCCCCGCAGCGGAGGCGACACCGCGCCGTCGGGTTCTTGAACGCCGACACCGTCGACTTCATGGCGGGCCTGACGGACCGGGTCCCGATGCGCGGCTCCCACGACGTCACGCACGGCGCGCGGCGGATGGAGTACGAGCTGGGTTACCTCGCGCCCGACGACGCCTTCTACGTCTTCGAGGGCTACCTGGGCGAGCGCCGCCGGTTGCCCGGGCGGAAGGGCCCGCCCGGCGCCATCTACAACACATGGCCCACGCTGAAGCCCCCCGAGGTGATGCTCCCGGCCTTCTTCTGGAACGAGCCGGACGAGGAGTACGCCCGGCTGCTCAAGACGGGGGACGGACTCCCCGACGACGACGCGCTCGCGCAACTCCAGGAGCGCTTCGCCGACGCGCTGCGCGAGTCGCGCCGAAACGGCGGGGACTGATGGGGCGCAAGGCGCCCCGCCCCGCCCTCGGGCGACACGAGATCATCGGGATGGCCGCCATCGTGGCCGTCGTCACCGTGTCGAACTACCTCGTGCGCTTCACGATCGGCGACTGGCTCACCTGGGGCGCGTTCTTCTACCCGGTGACGTTCCTGGTCGTCGACTGCGTCAACCGGGTGTGGGGGGCGGCCCCCGTCCGCCGGGTGATCCTCGCCGGGTTCTTGTTTGCCCTGCCGTCGTCCTTCCTGTTCAACCTGCTCACGCCGCAGCCCGGGCAGGGGACCGGGGAGATTCTCGTTGTCTCCGCGCGCATCGCGACCGCGTCGGC
>CAZZIL010000065.1:0-9847 GCA_964654265.1 uncultured Gammaproteobacteria bacterium
CCGACGCTCTGCCATTATACCACAAGTGCGGGCGGCGCCTGTCGGCGGGCGTAACCGGCGCAAGTGCGACCACTCCGCCGGGGACCACGATGCCAACGGTTCCCGGCATACTGAGGGTGCGGGGGAGAGGACGCAGACATCACCGGTCCCGCCGCGGCGCGCCCGGACTCACGGCACCCCACGCGGGATGGCACTTCACCGGGACGGCAGGCATCCGTCCCGTGCAGTCTCCGAACGCACCGCGGGCGCGCCGGACGCAACCCCCGTCTCCGCGCGCCTTGCGGAAGGTTGGCGTCGCATGCGTGCCCGGCCGAGGGTTACTCCTCCCTGCCGGGGAAGTAGGTGAGCTTCGACGGGTCGCACTCGCTGTCGCCGGGCGGCACCCGGTTGATCCCGAGCATCTTGTCGATCACCATGTTCTGGAACCGGTGCACCGGCTCCTCGAACCTGTAGCACATCCTCCCGCCCGGGTAGCCCGAGGTCGACAGCCCCTGCTGGACGCTCTCCACAATCCCCACGTCCTCGCGGTTGGTCATGTCCCAGAACTCCTGCACGCCCTTGAGGGCCTGCGGGGTGGCGGCATCGAGCGCCTTCGGGGGCGCGAGGAACACGCAGCGCTCGTGGGTGAGGTCCGCCGCCTGCGGCTTGCCGATGATGACGAACGCGTGGTGCGGCATGACGTTGATCGCGATGTTCGGGAACAGCCAGATGAAGCGTCCGCTGTTGCGGTCCTCCTCGTTGAGCGTGTCGAGCGGCTCCAGGTTGAGCCAGTCGGAGTCGTCGGCGGCGGTGAGCGGGTGGGTCGTGATCGCGCAGTACATCCCCCTGCCCTGCCACCGGTGGTGGTCCTCGACCCGCGAGGTCTTCGCCAGCCGGGGGTGCACCCACGGGAGGTGGTAGTACTCCATGAAGTTCTCCGCGATCAGCTTCCAGTTCGCGTTGATCTCGTAGCCGGCGGTGCCGAACGTCACCCAGGTGTCGAGGTGGTGGTCCTTCAGCCGGTCGGGAAGGTCCCCCAGGTGCTCCGCCAGCGTCGGAGCCGAGTCGTCCAGGCAGACGAACACGAGGAACCCCCACTGGTCGCACCGCGCCTTCAGCAGCCCGAAGTCCTTGCGGTCGAACTCCTTGACGTGGGACATGTCGAAGGTCTTGCGGATCTTCTCGTCGACCTCGCGCGTCTCGAAGAGCGGGGTGCCGATGCAGTTGCCCTGCAGGTCGTATCCCCACCCGTGGTAGCCGCACCGCAGGTGCTTGCCGACGTTGCCGTCGCCGTGGCACAGCCGGTTGCCGCGGTGCCGGCACACGTTGTGGAACGCGTTGATGCCGCCGTCGCGGTCCCGCACGACGACGACCGACTTCCCGCCGACCTCGCAGACGAACGAGTCGCCGGGCTCGCGCACCTGGTCGACCGTCCCGACGGCGACCCAGGTCCTCTCGTAGACCCGCTCCCGCTCCAGCCGGAAGAACTCGGGGTCGTGGTAGGCGGCCGGCACCAGCGAGTGCGCCTGCTCCACCGGGTAACGGGAATACCTGTAGGTCTCGGGATCCAGGTAGCGCAACGCCCCGCGGGTGTCGGCGCCGGGCCCGCTTGCCAGTTCTCCGCTCATCGCTCGCCCTCCCTTGGCAGGTTGCGCTGGTGTGTCACCCGCGATTCTTGCCCGAAACGGCGGGACCGCGGCGTTTTTTTTGCGGGACCGCGCTTTTTTCCGGGCGTGTGTCGGGAGGCGGCACCCCGCCGGGACCGGGCGGTCCCGGCGTCACATGCGCATCCTTTTCCCCTCGGGGTCGTAGAGCCCGGCGCCCGACACCGAGACCGGGTGGCGCTTGCCGAGGATCTCGATCTCCAGCCCGTCGGCGGGGTTGGCCAGGTCGTGCGGGATGTAGCCGAGCGCGAGCGAGCGGCGGAGATGGTGGCCGTAGGACCCGGAGGTGACCCAGCCGACCGCGTCCCCGCCGAGCAGCAGGGGCTCGTCCCCGACCGCGTCGATCTCGGTGCCCTCGATCGCGATCGACACCAGCCGCAGCCTCGGCGTCTCCCCGCGGGTCCTCAGGTGGGCCTCCTTGCCGATGAACGACTCCTTGTCGCAGTCGATGAGTCTCCCGAGCCCGGCCTCGACCGGGCTGTAGATCGGGCGGTACTCCGTCGCCCAGCTGCCGTACCCCTTCTCGATGCGCAGCGACTGCAGCGCCCTTGCGCCGTACAGGCGGATGCCGAGCGGCTCGCCGGCCGCCATCACCGCGTCAAACACGGCCGCCTGGTCCCCGGGCTCCATCCACAGCTCGTAGCCCAGCTCGCCGGTGAAGCTGATGCGCCCGACCAGGACGCTCGCGCCGCGGATCGCGGCACGGGTCACGCCGAAGAAGCGCAACTCCTCGATTGCCTTGGGATCGTCGGCGATCCCGGCGAGCAGGCGCCGCGAGTCGGGGCCCGACACCGCAAGGCCGACGCGGTCCAACCCAAGCGGGACCACCTCGGCGTCCCTCCCCTTGAGTTGCCTTTGGAACCAACGCATGTGGTAGTTCTCCGCGGCCCCGGACCCGAGGACGTGGAACCCCTCGTCCCCGAGGTTGGCCATGGTGAAGTCGCCGATCACCCGGCCGTGCCCGTCGAGCATGCTGGTCAGGCGGATGCGCCCCGGCGCCGGCGTGCGGTTGGTCATCACCTCGGAGAGCCACGCCTCGGCGTCCGGGCCGGCCACCCGGTATTTCGCGAACACGGAGATCTCCATCAGGCCGACCCTTTCGCGGACGGCGGCGACCTCCTCGGCGACCCGGTCGAACGCCTCCGAGCGCATGAACGTCGGGGTCTCGACCGGGTCCGCGCCCCCGGTGGCGAACCAGTTGGGGGTCTCGATCCCGTAGGCGACGCCGAAGTTGGCGCCGAGCGCCTCCAGCTGGCCGTGGACCGGTACCTTCCGCATGCCGCGGCCGGCAGGCAGCTCCTCGTTCGGGTACGACACGCTGAAGCGCCGCTGGTAGAACTGCCGCACGGTGTCGACCGTGTGCTGCGGCGTCACCCAGTCGCCGAAGCGGGAGACGTCCATCCCCCAGACATCGTGGCCGGGGTCGCCATCGACCATCCAGTTGGAGAGCACGAGCCCGACGCCCCCGCCCTGGCTGAACCCGGCCATCACCCCGCACGCGCACCAGTAGTTGTCGAGCCCCTTGACCTGCCCGATCAGCGGGTTGCCGTCCGGGGTGAACGTGAACGGACCGTTCACCACCCGCTTGATCCCGGTCTTCCCGAGCACCGGGAGGTGGGTGAACCCCACCTCAAGCGACGGGCTGATCCGCTCCATGTCGTCGGGCAGCAGCTCGTGGGTGAAGTCCCAGGGGGTGCTCTCCTTGGACCAGGGCACGCACGCCTGCTCGTAGGTGCCGAGCAGGACGCCCTTCCCCTCCTGACGCAGGTAGATCTCCCCGTCGGGATCGATCAGGTGCAGGACCTCGCGCCCCTCCTTGCTGTTGTACTCGACGACCTCCGGGATCTCCTCGGTGACGATGTACTGGTGCTCCATCGCGAGGACCGGAAGGCGCAGCCCGACCATCTGGCCGACCTCGCGCGCCCACAGCCCTCCCGCGTTCACGACATGCTCGGCGCGCACGGTCCCCTTCTCGGTGACGACCTCCCACTCCCCGGAACCGGCCCGGTTGATCTCCAGCACCCGGTTGCGCTCGATGACCTCCACGCCCATCTTGCGCGCCGCCTTCGCGAACGCGACCGTCGCGCCGGCCGGGTCGAGGTGCCCCTCCCTCGGGTCGTACAGGCCGCCGATGAACTTGCCCGGGTCAAGCAGCGGCAGGTCGCGCGCGGCCTCCTCGGGCGTCACGAACCTGAGGTCCATGTCGAGGTAGCGGCCCGCGCCGACGAGCAGCCGCAGGTGGTTCATCCGCTCCTCGGTGCAGGCCATCACCACGCCGCCGGTGATGTGGACCCCGGTCGACTGCCCGGACTCCTCCTCGACCGTCTTGTACAGGTCGATGGTGTAGTTCTGCAACCGGACCATGTTGGTGTCGCTGTTCAGGGTGTGGAAGCTCCCGGCCGCGTGCCAGCTCGACCCGGACGTCAGCTCGGCGCGCTCCACCAGCAGGATGTCCGTCCACCCCCGCTTCGCCAAGTGGTAGACGACGCTGCATCCGACCACGCCGCCCCCGATCACCACGACCCGCCTGTGTCCTTCCATTCCGTCTCCTTCCCCTAGGTTTTGAACGCGCTATGTTACCCGATTGGGGAGGCGGGACACCGCCGATCGCGCATCGGGCGTCCCCCCGTCTGGGCTATGATTCCACTCCCACAGCATTGGCGTTCCGGGAGGGGACATGAGAGACCAGGCAAGGGCCGTCGTCATCGGCGGCGGCGTGGTGGGCGTCTCCACGCTCTACCACCTCGCGAAGAAGGGATGGGCAGACTCCGTGCTCGTCGAGCGCGCCGAGCTGAGCTCGGGCTCGACCTGGCACGCGGCCGGGCTGCTCCCGCTGTTCAACATGTCCTACTCGGTGGGACAGATCCACAAGTACTCGGTCAGGCTCTACAGGACGCTGGAGGAGGAGACCGGCCTCAACTCCGGGTTCAGCCCGGTGTCGAACATCCGGCTCGCGCACAGCGCGGACCGGATGGACGAGTACCGCCAGTACGCGTCGGTGGCCAAGACCATCGGCGTGCAGGTCGACTTCCTCACCCCGGAGCAGGTCAAGGAGATCTGGCCTCTGTGCGAGACCGACGGGCTCGTCGGCGCCATCCGCCACCCGGAGGACGGCTACATCCAGCCGGCGGACCTCACCTCGGCGCTCGCCAAGGGCGCGCGCAAAATGGGCGCGGAGATCAACACGCGCACCACCGTCACGGCGATCCGCCGGGAAAAGGGCGAGTGGGTGGTGAGCACCGACAAGGGCGACATCCGCTGCGAGCACGTCGTCAGCGCCACCGGGAACTTCGTGCGCAAGACCGGCGAGATGGTCGGCCTCGACATCCCGGTGGTCCCGGTGCAGCACCAGTACATCGTCACCGAGGACATCCCGGCGATCGCCGAGCGCCGGGAGAAGGGCCTGCCGGAGCTCGGGGTGCTACGCCACTCGGACGGCTCCTGGTACATGCGCCAGGAGCGCGCCGGCCTGATTCTCGGGCCCTACGAGCGCGGCGCGCCCGCCTGCTACGTCGACAGCCCGGCCGACAACGCCGAGTACGAGCTGTTCGAGGCGGACCTCGACCGGCTGGAGCCGCACATCGAGTCGGCGATCCGGACCGTCCCGGCCTTCGGCGAGGTCGGGATCAAGCAGGTCTACAACGGCGCCATCTGCTACACCCCGGACGGCTCACCGATCATCGGCCCCGCGTGGGACCTCCCGAACTTCTGGATCAACGAGGGACACAGCTTCGGCGTCACCGCCGCCGGCGGCGCCGGCTGGCAGATCGCCGAGTGGATTGTCGAGGGCGAGCCGACCATCGACATGCTCGGGGTCGACCCGCGGCGCTTCGGCGACTACGCCACCCGCTCCTACGTGATCGCGAAGGGCGAGGAGTCCTACGCGAACGTGTTCACCGTCCACTACCCGGACGAGGAGCGCCCGGCCGGGCGCCCGTTGCGGACCCCCCCCTGCCACGGGCGCCTCAAGGGGCTCGGCGCCGTGTTCGGGCAGAAGTTCGGCTGGGAACGCGCCAACTGGTTCGCGCCCGAGGGCGTCCCCCAAGAGGACCACTGGTCGTTCCGCCGCTCGCGCTGGTTCGAGCACGTCGGCGCCGAGTGCCGCAACGTCCACGAGAACGTCGGCGTGCTCGACATGACCGCGTTCGCCAAGTGCCGCGTCTCCGGGCCCGGGGCGGAGGCCTTCCTCGACCGCCTGGTCGCCAACAAGATCCCGTCGAAGGTCGGGCGGGTCAACCTCTGCCACGCGCTCAACACGCGCGGCGGGGTCCACTCCGAGTACACCGTCCTGCGCGAATCCGCGGACTCCTTCTACCTCGTGTCCGCCGGGATGTACCAGCGGCTGGACCACGACTGGATCCGCCGCCACATGCCCGACAACGGCTCGGTGACGCTCCAGAACATCACCGGCCAGCGCGGCGTGCTCGTCGTCGCCGGCCCCAAGTCCCGGGAACTCATGCGCCGCGTCTCGCCGCGCGCCGACTTCTCCAACGCCGCCCACCCCTGGCTCTACGGGAAGTGGATCGATGTCGGGATCAGCCCCGCCCTGGCCGTGCGGGTCAATTTTGTCGGCGAGCTGGGGTGGGAGCTGCACCACCCGATCGAGTTCCAGAACGCCATCCTCGACGCCCTGTTGCGCGAGGGCGAGGACCTGGGCGTCAAGCCGTTCGGCATCCGCGCAATGGACTCGCTGCGCATCGAGAAGTCCTACAAGCTGGTGGGGCAGGAGCTCTCGATCGAGTACGCCGCCTACGAGAGCGGCCTGCGGCGCTTCGTGCACCCGGACAAGGGTGACTTCGTCGGGCGCGACGCCCTCCTCGAGTGGGAGAAGAAGGGGTTCTCCTGGCAGAGCGTCACGATCGAGGTGCACGGGGTCGAGGACGCCGACCCGCTCGGCAACAACCCGATCATGAGGGACGGCAAGCTCGTCGGGCGCGCCACCAGCGGGAACTTCGGCTTCCGGCTCGGCAAGTCGCTCGCGCTTGCGATGATCGACCCGGCGGCGGCCGAGGTCGGCGCGGCCGTCGAGATCGACGTCCTCGACAAACGCCTGCAGGGGACCATCGTCGAGGAGAGTCCCTTCGACCCGGGGAACGCGCGCCTGAGGGACGCCGGCTGACCCCGGTCCCGACACCCGGTGTCGCGGCGGGAACCCCCGCCGCCTGACGGGCGCAACGACCTGCCGCCCCGGACCCGGGGCGGTTTTCTGGTCCGGTCCCGCCGCGCCGCGGACCCCCACCGGCACGGGGGTGCCCGGCCGCGCGATGCGCGGAAGGGAGGCGGCGACCAAGACAGCGTCACCGTTTTCGCGCCTGCGCCTGCGCCAGCCCCGACCCCAACCCGCAGGCGCTGACGGGCGCCAACCCGGGCACCCGGAAGGGGGGCACGCCGAGGTCCGTGCCCTCCCGACTCCTGACGGATCCCATTACAAAAATGAAACATTCTATTGATTTTGAACAGTATTACAAAGATGAAACATAGTGCACGCACTCGCAGTCACTGTCACCGCGCGCCGGCCCGGCATCACTGCATGACAGTGTCGGCGTTTCCGACACCCGCGCCAGCCTTCACAGCCCCCGCAAGGGAGCAACGAGCGCATCGGGCCATCCGGAATCGACCGGGCAATCCTCGGCCCCGTCCCGCGCGGTCTCCTTCCCGCGCGAATACCGGCAGACGACAAAATAGAACGTCCCGTCACCCTCGAACGTGACCCCCGCGAACAGATCCCCCGTGTCCCAGAAGAATCCCGTCTCGCCGTCCGAGTTGAGCTCAGGGTATGGCAACGGAACGTTGGCCGGGCGCATCGACAGGAATTTCCGTGCGTCCCGCAACGAGGCCGGGGAAGCCGGCTTGGCATAGTCGCCATCCCACCCATGCCGAAGGGCCGGGTACCGGGACAGCTCGGACTCCAGCAGCCCCCTCATCTCGGACTCGGTCCGCCGGGGGGTCCGTGCCAGGCGTTCGTGCGCGATTTCCTGGATCGGTCTCGTCCGCGTCTCAAGCTCTCTCTTCAGCTGTTCGACCTCGAACCGCAACTTGGCCCGAAAGCGGCGGATCTCGTCGGCATCGTGATCCTGCCGGGACTCCGCCCTCCCGGAACCGGATGTCTGCGGAGTTCCCCCTCCGCGCGCGGGATGAGAGATGTCACCCATGGTCTTTCGCCAACCTGTGCACAGAGCATAGCGGACTTTCGGCCTGGAGTCGAGTCCGTTGCCCGTTGAGATGCGTCATGGCATCAGAGGAGTCACCCGGCAGGCTGTCGGACTTGGCGCGCACGCCAGCACCCTGTCGCGGGGGGCGGCGGCAACTTCGAGGGGCCGCGGCGGTTGTCAAGGGCGACGTGCCCGGCAGGGGTTGCGAGCGACTATCGCCGGGGAGAATCCCTTCGGCCCGGGGAACGCGCGCCTGAGGGACGCCGGCCAGGGCGCGTCCGCATTGCCTCCAGCGCGTGCCGCGCCAGGTGCGGCGGCGCGCCAGCGCCCTGCCCCGTCGCGCGGGACGGGTCCAGCCAGCCGTCCGCCTCGCGGGTCCGTCTCTTCCCGGTCTCGACCCCCCACTGGTCGAACGGGTTGACCCCCCGCAACGCCGCCTGGGCGACCGTCGCGTGCTCGTGGAACGCGAGCAACGCCCCGAGCGCCCGCGGGGAGAGCTCTTCAAGCATCACCGTGGTCAAGGGTTGGTTGCCCGGGATCGCAAGGTGGGGGGCCTGTGCGCGCACCTCCCTGGCGGTCCTCCCCTGCTCCCGAAGGTGCGCCCGCGCCTGTCCCTCTGGCCACCCGTCGCGCAATGCCAGTCCTTGGCCGACGCAGTGCGCCAGCAACCGCCGATGGCCGCTGTCGGCCGGGGCGCCCCACGGCCGGGCATAGGCGACCATCTCGACCGGGACGGGAACGCCGCCCTGCAGAAGAAACTGGTGGAACGAGTGCTCGCCGACCGGGCCCTCGCCTCCCCAGAGGACCTCGCACCGCCCGCCGGTGCCGCCCTTGCCAACCCGGACGGTCTTCCCGCAACTCTCCATCAGCAGCTGCTGGCAGTGGCTGACAAGCGCGCGCAACGGATGGCCGTACACCACCATGCACCGGGTCGGATGGCCCAGGAAGTCGTGGACCCAGACCCGGGACAGCGCCGCCAGCACCGGGAGGTTTGACGCCTCCGGGGAGCGAAGCACGTGGTCATCCATCTCGCGGCCGCCCGCCAAGAACTCCCCGAACGCCTCGGCGCCCATGGTGGCCACCGCCGGCAGCGCGCACGCCGACCAAACGGAGTAGCGGCCGCCGACCCAGTCCCAGACACGGAACACGCGTCCCGCCGGGATCCCGAGCGAGCGCGCCTTCGCCGGCGCACCGGTCACCGCGGCCAAGTGGTCCGCCAGTCCCCCTGAGGGAATCCCCTCCGCCAGCCACCCGGCCACGGCGCGGGCATTCCCCATCGTCTCGCGCGTGGCGAACGACTTGCTGGCGACCACCGCAAGCGTGCGCCGCCGGTCCAGCCCACTTAGGATCCTTCCGAGCGCGACCGGGTCCCCGGTCGCAACGAAGTGGCAACGGATCCCGCGCGACACCTCCCCGAACGCCTCGTGGAGCAGCCGCGGCGGCCAGTGCGATCCCCCCGTCCCCAAGTGGACGATGTCGGTGAACCGCTTCCCGGAGGACGACACAATGGATCCCCGGCGCACCGACTCTGCGAAGGCGACAAACCGCCCCCGCTCCGCAAGCGCCGCGCGGGCGACCCGCCTGGCGGCCCCGTCGACCGCCGACGGGTCGGCGACGCGCAACAGGGGATGGCACGCCATCCGGCCCTCGGTGACGTTCGGCCGAGCACAGGTGAACTGTTCACGCAACCGCTCCGGCACCTTCCGGGCACGGGCGTAGTCGCACAGCAACCCCAGGAGGGAATCCGTGAGCGGGTTTCCCGAGAGGTCGAGAAGGATCCCGCACGCCGAGAAGGACAGCCGCCGGCCCCGATCCCGGTCCCGGGAGAACAGGTCGCAAATCCGGGGAAGCCCGGAAACCTCCCCCCTCAGCCGGGCGAGAATCCGGGCCTCGTCCATCCCGCCAGGGGTTCCGCCCGCGTCACGCGCCCGGCCGCCCCCTGCTCACGGCACCCACCAGAACTTCGAGAGCTCCTCCTCCTCGCGGACATGGCCGCGCCGGCACTCGCCGATGAGGGCGCGCAGGCGCGTCACCTCCTCGCTGTCCAGATGT
>CAZZIL010000066.1:0-6493 GCA_964654265.1 uncultured Gammaproteobacteria bacterium
GCGATGCCCCGACCCTCCGCGCCGAGTGTCTCTCGTCCTGACCCTTGGCTTGCCCACGAGCGTGCCGTAGCACCTATCCGCCGCCGTTTCCCCCGACACCGGGGCAGCCGCCCGGCGCGACCGTGTCGCCCAGCTGCCGAGCCCCCCCCTCCGCGCCGCCGTCCCCGTGCTCGCGCCCGCACTCAGCCGAAACCACGCCCATGCTCCCAACCGATCCGTCAACAGTCTCCTACCAGCCCCTGCGATGTCTCTGTCGCCTGTCCCGTGTGGCCTGCTGACCCAACCCTTGGGTCTGCCCGATAACGCGCCGGTGTTACTGCCCGACAGGCGATGCCGGCAGGCTTGCGACTGCCCCCTCTCCCCGGCTCCCCAAGCACCGAACGTCCGCCCGGGGCGCCAATGCCGCCCAACCGTCGGCACGCCTTGCCAGTGCGACCGTCCGCGCGCCTGCGCTCTCGGCCGCCCTCGGCGGTCTCCCACCAGCTCCCGGATCTCGCGCGTTTCCTCGCCCGATCCGTTGCCTCTCGCTCGCTAACACGGGATTCCTTGATGTGGTATACTCCGCCGCAGTAGCAACGATGGAGGCGACTGTGCAGTCAGAAGTGTCATTCGCGATCAGCGATGTGGATCACGCCCGACTTCGTACCCGGGCGAGACCACCCGGACGTGCGCTCATGGGCGGCAAGAGCTCGAAGCTATCGGCCAACATGATGGACAGGGAACGTCCAGACGGTGCACGTCTGGCACACGCCAGGAGATATGGCGCCAAGTCTCTTGGGCGAAGTCTGGTGGCGGGCGTGCTTGCCCTCGTCTTTCTTCTCTCTGCCCCCTGCGCACTCGCTTACCAAGCCGTCAATGTGTGCGCGGAATACACAAATACCGGGCAAAGATACGCGGTCGAGGCGATTGAGACCAGTGGAAATGAGCTTAATCGGCGCACGCAATCATACAGATATTCCTCCTTCTCCCAGTATGTCGTGATTTTTTGGGGGCCCGGCGAGGCATCAGTGATTGAGTTGGACTCGTCGTTTGGTCTTTCCTCTCTCGGAAGCAGCGGAACGGACCAAAACGGCCGCCGATGGAGAATTTCCAAGGGCACAATCCTTTGCTAGTGATGCGGCGACACGTGTGAGCACCTCTGTTTGGAGTGCAGATACCCGATGGGCACCGCCGTTCCCGCCATGGGCGGGGGTATTCCTCTCCATCCGAGAGAACTGAACGCAACGTCCAGAGGAACCCAGAGAGGGGGCGCGCCGGATCTTCTTGCCGGACCAAAAAGAAGCGGATAGATCGCAAACTGCCGCACACAACGCCGGACCGCGCGCGCCTGATGTCTCCCGGTCCGGTCGCGCCCGCGCGGCAGGTCAAGCCACCGCCAGCCGACCGCGAGAGGAGACGGCACCACAGAAAAGAACCCTCACTTGGGGGGAGGCCTCCACTTCGAACACACGGCAAGCTCTAGCAACTGCCTGTCCCGATGTTTCGGGTCGTTGGCGCATTCCTCGGGCAAGCGAATGTCGGCGTGGTGTATCTCTTCACTGGGAATTACCTGTCGGCCACTCTCCTCTGCCTGCCAGACCGGCAACTCTGCCCATCCGTAAAACTTGTCGGGGTCGCCCCGCCGGGCTTTGGCCACATCCCTTGCCAACCGCACCTCTTCTTCCTCGCTGGAAACGTGCGCGTGCCTGTGAACCGAAATGTTCAGGGTGTGGCGGGGTGGTTCGAAGGCATCCGGCAAAACAACGCGTTCCCCTGTGTCCTGGTGTATCCGAGTGTCCGTGCTGAAAACCGAAGCACGACTCAGCACCTCTGTCGGGGTTGTCGGGGGAAGAGCCGACATGGTCACAACTTTTCCCGGCCGTTCAGGACTGCCACTGCCTCCCGCAATGCGTCAGCAGGGATGGTCCCCTCACCTTCGTAGTCGACACCCTCGGGTTTCTCCGGAACACAGACAGAGCACCACGCTCTGCCGTCTGCGCGGCGCACAAGCATGATTCCGCGCCCATACTCGGGGCGGGCGTAGATAACCATGTCCCCCCTGCGGGACGGGTACACCGCGTATTGGTAGGGGTAGGCTTCGTATAGCCGAAGCAACAAAACCTTGGTGTCCTCCAGCATCCCTGCGGAAGGAACCGGGGAATCGTTCTCCAACGCCGTGGCTTCCGCCTCGCTGAGTTCCCGCAGGGCGATCGCCAAGTTGGGAGGGATTGCCGGGTCAGGCTCGCCCATGGCCATTCCGGGGATGGTTGTCTCTTCGGGTTGGGGCCGCAGATCCGGTTCCGGGGTCCCTGCTTCCGTTGGCGTGCCCATCAGGAAACGGCCAAGCACTGTGCTTGGCTCCGTGCCTCAGTGCCCGTGACGGCGAGATGTTCCCCCACCTCCCTGTTCACTGGCCGCCGCGCCTCCACGCCCAAGTGCTTGCGCATCCCCGGTGCGCGGACACCCGGAACCCGGACAGGCGTCCTGCCCGTCTCCGTCCCAAGCGCGCCGTCAGCGACGACTCGCTTGGCTGGCCCAACGCTCTCCATGCTGGCTCCTCTCAGACGGGCAAGTGTCGGCATCCAGTATACGGAGACCGTCAGGCCTTGTCAAGCGGTGGGAGACGCCCGACCATCCATGGTGCCGGTTGGGCCGACGGCAGTCACCGGGAGGCTCTGGCGGGGGGGCGTCCCCCTGCCTTCCGCGCCGCCGGGGGCGTTCACGACAACACCGGATCGTCAGCTGCCGATGGCCAGTCTCGCGGCCCGCCTAGTGGCGGGAGCGGGGAGGGCCGCGCCGCGACCGGAAACCCGTCCCGTCTTCCACCGCCCGCCAATCGCCCCGCCCTGTCGCCCTTGCGTCACAGTCCCCAAGCCGACACCCCCTGCCGGTTTGGCGGTCCGGGCCGCGGGGGTTGTCCGTGCGACACAGTGTGTGCGCACGCGGGGTGCTGTGCTCTGGCGCTGTGCTCAGGGCGCGCCGTGCGCGTGCTGGTGGCGCGCGGGCGTTTCGGCATCTGGGCCGCACGACGGCCGCCGGCTGGCGGAAGTCCTTGGAGAAAGGGAGACGGTCGGTTGTCGGCGCGGCCGTTGCCATCGGCATCGATTGGCGCGCCGGCTGGGCGCGAGCCTTGCCCGCGAGCTTGGTGCGCCGGTGCGTCGCGGCGGCCTTCGCCTCCGGCGCTGGCGCTGTGCTCGGTTGCCGTCGGCCGAATGCGCGCTGGTGGCGCTCTCTCGGCCGGCTGGCCGGGGCTGTTCGCGGCAGGAAAGGACTGTCCCGGCCTGTGCAACGACCTTCGGTCGCGGCGGGTTGCCGGGCGTGGAGACGTGACCGCAACCGGACCGTCCGGGCAGGCGTGGTGGCGCCGGCGATGTCGGCCGCCACCGACCGGGCGTGCTTGGGCTGATGCCGGTCCCCGGGATCGGTCGGGCGGCACCGGCATGGCGATCCTCGCATGGGGATGGACCGCGCGACACACCGCCGTCCGCCAGGATCTCGGTCCGCCGGGACGTTCCCGGCGGGCTGGCGGGTTCGTCCCCGCCACCCTTCGGGCATATGGGGAGGACGATGCCGAGCCCCGACCGAGGACCCTCAGGACCGTCCCGGGCCGACACAGACCAGCCCCCGGTCGGGTTATGATCGTCTCCGACAGTCAATCGGGGAGCGGGTGCCATGGCGCGGCGCAGCAAGGTGCACAAGAGACGGGCGAACGCGGGGCCGGGGAGGACGCCCCCGTCTCCGCCGGTGGCGCCGAGCGCACGCTTGGTGGCGGCGGTGGTGGATGCCGACCGGCGGGTGCGCGAGACGGAGGATGCCTGTTGCCGCGAGCACGGGGTGTTGCGCTGGCAGCTGGCGGCGGCACGCGCGGATCGGGCCGATGCCCGGGGGGCGCCCGCCGAGGAGCGCGCGTTGCTCCGGCAGCTGGCCGAGGCCGAGCGCGAGCTGTACTGCACCAAGCAGGCGCTGGATTCGGCCCGGTCCGTGCTGGCAGCGCACGTGAAGGGGCCCCCGGCACCGGACCGCAAGCGGCAAGGTTGAGCCTGGCGGCGTGGTGCGCGCCAGCGCCACGTCGCCGGGCCGGGCCACGCCCCGGGTTGCGGCGTGTCGGCTTGCCATCGCGCGCCGGCTCGGCGCCGGATCGGGTCATGGTCGCGCCCGGCAATCAACCGGGGAGAGCACCATGGCGCGAAAACGGCACCGCGACCCCGGGGACCGAAGAGACACCGGTGCCCAGGCCAAGCTCGCCACGCGCTCCCCCAGACCGCCGCGGGAATGCCCGGCAATTCAGTGACCCCTTGGAAGGAACCTACCGCACCCGTGACCGTGCCCGGCACCCGGCGATGCCTTGCGGACGCCCGAGTCGGCGGCGGGGCAGAGAACCGGCGGGGACCACCGGGGACCACCGCCGGGCACCGCACCAAGGACATCCCGACGACCCGGACCGGCGACCGTTGCGACAGCCACTCGCCCACCACTCACCTTGCGCCTTGGGGTGCCCCCCAAGTGCGGCTTCAGTATCCCAAGTCTCGCGGGGGGAACGGAGCGTTGCCGAACGGGATGGTGTCCTTGCTCTCGATCGCCCTGTCCGCCCCGAGAACGGTCAGTTCGCCTCCTCCCTCGATCATCAGGCACCGCTTCGCCTCCCTTATGGCGTCCTGCCGAGTCCGGTAAACTCCGGAGACCTTTTCCAAGTCGTTGCGCTTGTTGACCCACTTCCCGTCGGGACGACGGTACACAGTGCGGTCCTTTCCCTTGTTCATTGGCCTGCCCTCAGGCGGAGGATTTGCCCGATTCCACCACCGCCGCCCGCCGAGGTCAAGCCCGGTGCCGGGGCAAATGTCCCGTGTGCGGCGAGGCGGGGCGAATGCCTCCACCAGAACAATGCGCCGCCCGGCGTCTTGGCATGTCCGAACGTCGGCCCTGAAAACCAAGACACGCCCCAACAGCCCTGTCAGGGCTGTCGGTGGAAGGGCGGCATGGTCACAACCCCTCTTGGCCGTTCAGGGTTGCCACAACCTTCCGCAATGCGTCGCCAGGGATGGTCCCCTCACCCTTGCAGTCGACAGGCTTGGGTTTTTCTGGAACACGGACAGAGCACCGCGCTCTGTCGTCTGCGCGACGCACTATCATGATCGAACGCCCATACTCGGGGCGGGCATAGATGACCATGTCCCCTTCGCGGGACGGGTACACCGCGTATTGGTAGGGGTACGCCTTGTATAGCCGAAGCAACAAAACCTTGGTGTCATCCAGCATGCTTGCGGAAGGAGCCGGGGAATCGTTCTCCAATGCCGTGGCTTCCGCCTCGCCGAGTTCCCCCAGGGCGATCGCCAAGTCGGGAGGGATTGCCGGGTCGGACTCGCCGGCGGCCAGTCCGGGGACGGTCGTCTCTCCGGGTTGGGGCCGCAGATTCGGCTCCGGGGTCCCGGTTTCCGTTGGCGTGCCCATCACGAGACGCCCAAGCACTGTGCTTGGCCCCGTGCCCCAGTGTCCGTGGCGGCAAGGTGTTCCCTCACCTCCCTGCTCACCGGCCGCCGCGTCTCCACGCCCAGGTGCTCGTGCATCCCCGGTGCGCGGACGCCCGGAACCCGGACAGGCGTCCTGCCAATCCCTGTCCCAAACGCGCCGTCAGCAACGACGCGCCTGACTGGCTCAACGCTCTCCATGCTGGATCCTCTCAGACGGGCAAGTGTCGGAGTCCAGTATACGGAGACCGTCAGACCTTGTCAAGTGGTGGGGGACGTCGGCTCCGGGCGACCGGCGGGGGTACACCCTCTGCCGGATGGCGCTCACTGCCAAGCGAGCCGTTGGTCCGCGTCAATTCGATCATCCCAGTCGAAGGGACGACAGGGCGGGTGGGGACAGACGAACCCTATGAGCCGCCACGTGCGGCGGCAAGGTACTTGTTCATCTCACGGTTTACCGACTGGTCGTTGCACTTGACCCAAGCAAGCCGGCGACCGTAGTTGTCGTAGCCCACGAGGTCAACGAGCACCCTCCTGTCCTCCATCAGCCGGATGAGATGCGCCCGCGCCTCCCGGCCAAGATACTCGTAGAGCTCTGGGGCGTTGACATCCTGCAACCGGATGGGCGACCTGGTGCCCTGCGTCTCGAACGTGTCGCCGTCAACGACCCACTGGACTACCTCTGTGCTCTCCATGTCGCCTCCATGCCACGTCCCTGAAGTGACCGACAGTATACCACACCGTCAGCCCCCTTCAAGCAAGCGCGCCCTCGCCGCGGGCGACGGCGTCGCTGGAGTCGGTGGCCCTTTTCACGGGGAACTCCTCCGGGGCGTATGTGACCCCTTGCCGTGTCGGGGAGCTCCTCCGGGACCGACTCATGATGGCGGGACGACCTTCGGCTGGTGACGACCGGGGGCGTGCCCGACCCGGCCCGCGGGACGCGGGGCGGCCGCCCAGGGCGGCGCATCGATGATCGGAAGCCAGGTCTCGTCGCGCACCGGGACGACCGCCGACGCGGTCGCGCCGACCGTCGGGCGCGTCACTGCCGC
>CAZZIL010000067.1:0-11776 GCA_964654265.1 uncultured Gammaproteobacteria bacterium
CGTCGCTGCCGGGCATCCCGCACTCCTCCAGCAGGTCGTCCGGCAACAGCTTCGCCAGCGACGCGGCGAACAGGAACAGGCCGCCGAAGTCGCTGCGGAAGCGGCGTGGCGTCCAGTCGACCTTGCGCCGGTCGGCCTTCGTCGCAGTGTCCACGCCAGCCGCCGCCAGACGGGCCACGTGGGTGCGCCGCGGCAGCTTGGGCAGCTTGGCTTGGCGTAACACCACCGAGACGGTCTGCACGCTGCAGGGGGTCCCGTCCCGCCCCAGCTGCCGCGCGATGTCATACGCTGACAGCTTCTGCTTGCGCAACTCCAGGATGCGTCGGTTGCGTGCCTCGGCAGAGCCCGGGGCATCACCGGCCGGCACGGCCACGGCGCGCGACACCACGAAGAACCCGCCAGGATCCCGCTGGAACTGCGTGCACAAGTTGTAGAACGTCCCGAGCGGGAACCCGAACGCCTGCGCCACCTCCCGGGCCGGGACCCCCTCGACATACCTCAGCCGCATGGCCTCGTACAGGCGATGCGGCTTGGTGGTGGGGTTGCGGAAGAACCCGGCGGGATCTGTCACGAAATAATCTGACTCATGAACACATAGTCATTATCAAACAAGAGGAGCCAAGGCAACGCCACTTCTCGGCACTCGCCACGGTTCGTGTCTCACCGTGTGTCAAAAAAGCAACAAAGACGGGCGAACAGCGGGCGCCGAGCCATCTGGCGCCCCAAGAAGCCGCGCGAAGTCCACCGCCGCGCCAAGAGAGAATGGGGTGGGCTATCAGTCCAGGGTCAGGAGAGATCATGGCGTGGTCGCCAACCTCCGCGCATCGCCGGGGTCCGCCGCGAAACCGCCTCTGGGCAACACCCGGTCCGCGAGACCCTGTGGTTACGGGCGGTGACAGGATCTTCCGCGCGGAGCCGACGGCTTGCCGAAGTGTCTTGGTGCCTTGATCCGCGGAAAGCTCAGGAAGAAACTCTCACACGGATCCGCATTGGGAATTCAGGCTGAGGACGGTCGAGACCCTGCTGGCGCTGTGGCCCCCGTCGCCGGACCGCAAGGAGAGGAAGACCCCGGCCGAGCAGCGCAAGGAGGTGTTGCGTGCCATCGCCGATACGCAGCGCGACAGAGCCACGCTGGCCGCTGCGCGTGGGCGGGGATCAGCGTACGCACCCACTGGCGCTGGAAGGCGGCGAGCGGCGGCGAGGATGGTCCCAAGGCGGGAGCGGCCCGGCGTGCCGAGGGGATGCGGTTCGGCGTCGAGGTGCGCGCCGAGGTGTTGCGGGTGTGCGCGCTACCGGAGTATGCGGACTTGCCGTCGGGGCAGATCGTCGCGGACTTGGCGGACCGGGGGGTTCGCTACCTGTGCTCGGTGTCGTCGATGTATCGGATCCTTCGCGAGGCGGGCCTGGTTCGCTGCCGCGACCGCACGCGTGCGCCGCGGCCGCGCCCGCGCGGACTGTGCGCGCGCGGGCCGCGAGGGGTGTGGGTGTGGGACATCACCTGGCTGCCGTCGGCCTGCGGCGGCCATTGCTGGCTGTACATGGCGCTGGACATCCACGGCCGGAAGATCGTGGGCTGGGCGGTTCACAAGTGCGAGAGCGCCGAGCTGGCGGCGGAGATGGTGGCGCGCGCGTGCGCGGTGGAGGGGGTGTTGCCTGGCCGGCTCACGCTGTACTCGGACAACGGTTCGGCGATGCGCGAGTCGGCGATGGTGGCGATGCTGGACGCCCTGGTCGTGGCGTCGTCGCTCAGCCGTCCGGCGTCGAGCAACGACAACCCTCACAACGAGGTGTGGGTGTGGGACATCACCCTGTTGCCGACGACGGCCAGGGGGTGCTTCTTCCCGATGTTCGCGGTGATGGACCTGTTCAGCCGGAAGGTCGTCGCGATGGCGGTGCACGACACCCAGGACGCCGAGCACGCCGCCGCGTTGTTCACGGGGGCGTTCAAGGAGCACAAGATCGCGCCGGGGACCCTCACCGTGCACGCCGACATCGGACCGGCGATGCGGGCGCAGCCTACGCACGCCTGCCTGCAGAGCATCGGGGCCGACATCTCGCACCTCCGCGCCGGGGTGAGCAACGACAACGCCCAGGCGGAGAGCCTGTTCCGCACACTGAAGCACCACGGGCACCTCCCGGTTCGGGCCTTCGACAGCTCGCAGGCGGCGATCGCGTGGGCCGAGGTCAACGTCTTCTGGTACAACAACTGGTATCGCCACAGCGCGTTGCACCACGTCACCCCGTCGCAGTGCCACCGCGGGAAGGACGTCGAGATCCTGTGCCAGCGTTGCGGCGTCATCGAGCAGGCGCGCGCGGCACACCCGGAGCGCTGGTTCATCGGCCGGACCCACGACGCCCCCGAGCCTGCCCGCGAGGTCTGGATCAACCCGCCTCCGGGCACCGAGCCGCACGTGATCGGCGAGGCCACCCCCCCTTGCCGCCACGCTCCCGGCAGCCGGTCAGGCACCCGGCTAACCGGGACGCCGGAGGCTCCGCGAGCCTCGCGCGAACGCGACACCCGGCGGCGGGCACGGCCGCCGACCGCGCCGCGCGCCGGGTCGGCGAACCCGGCCCCCGCCAAGGCGCCGGCGCGCCTAGCCAAGGAACCCGCAGCCCACGCCGCATAATCCCGCCGGCCGGGTACTTCCCCGGGCCGCCGGGATACCCCGCGGTCACGTCGCCGGCTAGACCTTGCCAGCGGACACAGTCCCCTCGCGCCGTCGCGGGATCCCCGCCCATGCCAAGACACCGGGACACACGCCGCCCAAGGGCCGGTGGGCCAGCCTGCCCGACCCGTCGGTCGGACACCCCCCCACGCCAGGCAACCTCACACGGCCGTGACGTTCCGGGGGCGACAACGAACCGCGACCCGGCGATCCCGCCCGCGACCCCAAGCCGATCTGCGCGAGAACACCGAAGCGCGCGCCAACAGTGGTGCGACCAACGAGCGGCACCACGACCCCGGGGGACGAAGAGGCGCCAGTGCCCAGGCCACAAGCCCGCCGCACGGATGCCCGACAATTATGCTATGATAGCCGATGTGGAAAGGGAAGCACAGTCGCCGACCACTAGCGTGGTTCAGGGGAAGAGCAGTCGGGGGACAAATGCTCTATGCTATCTCTCCTGGGACAGCACCACGGCTGAGTGGCGACAAGCAGACCAAGCATCCCCCGGGGCGCGCTCGTCATCCGCACGACGGGTTCCGCTTGCGAGGTCAGATAACTGGCACGCATTGCCATCTGGTTGGGAACGGAAGACAGGAAATGGTTGCACCACCACGTACGCCGGAGCGTGTTTTCTCCGAACTGACTCCGTTATCCGCGCCGGAAATGAAGGATTCCCCGAGCAAACGCACGGGGAGGGTGTCCGGCGCGAATCCGGAGTCCCGAATTCTCGCACACGGCCACAGTGGGGATTTTCTCTCCGAAAATCCGCGAGACCGAGCCAGTCGGCACACGGTGAGCCAAGGGGACATCCCGACCAGACGGCGGCAGACTTTTGTCTGCCGCCGAACCCCTATGACACGAAACTGTCTTGGATTCGGTCTAGGACTGGACATGTCGCATTCCTGCCTGTGCTTCTTGCTACAATGCTTTTGGTTTTGTCAGCCTGCGACCTAGGTGGGATAAAGTCGTACAGCTCGGAGAAAATCGGCGTGAAGACAAATCTCATGATGGCCGCTGAACATGGAGATCCTCGAGAGATTCGAAAATTACTGGACGAGGGTGTGGACGTGAACGCCGTGCATAAAAAACAAACGGCTTTACATTACGCCGTGTTGCGCGTCCCAACAAAACCCGATATCGTACGAATACTTGTCGAGGCGGGCGCGGACCCGGATGGGAGAACAGGTACTCAGCCCCCCTTGGTTCTAGCCGTGCAAGGCAAACAAACAGACTTGGTTGAGCTCCTGATCGATCTTGGAGCGGACGTGAACAAAAAAGGCGGGCGCAAGATGTTCCCGCTTGTGATTTGGATCTCACAAATCGCCGGGGAAGCGGATCACCCCGACAGAGATCGGCGACTGGCCGTGACAAAGAAAATGATCGAGGCTGGGGCTGATCTCCACTTGCGCGGAGCAACAGAATTGTTTCAGAGTCCCCTTATCACTCCCATGCAGGCCGCCTCCGCAAAACACGATACCGAGTTACTGCGTATGTTGCGCGATGCCGGGGCGAGATACTGACTGCTCCCAGTGGCAAGGCGACAGGCACTCAAAAGGCGGGAGGGGCGCTCTGACATTTTGATGCATCGCGCCTGCGCGCAAGAATGGCCCCGGCGGTTGTGTTTGATTCCGTGGAAACTCCGGGCCCGCGCGAGCTATTTCTCCGGGAAATAACGGACTTCTCGCTTCTTGTACGGTTCCAGGATGTCCCTGTCTTTCTCCTTAACAAATGACCATGCTGTCCTGCCTCGATGGTTCTTTTGGTAAGGGTCGGCACCCGCTTCAAGTAACATTTGTAAAATCTGTCGTCCCCTGCGTCTTGCGGCAAATGACAGGGGAGTGACTCCGCTAATGGTCTTTGCATTCACATCCGCGCCGGCATTTAGCACTGCGCGGATTTGACTCACACCATCGTCATAGTATATCGCATACATCAGAGAGTTCCCGCCCGACTTATCCCGCAGGTTGGGATCTCCTCCCGCCTCAAGCAACAACTTGGTTATCTCCTTGCGTCCGCCCCTGATGGATTCCATCAATGCGGTGGGCCGGTCTCGCCAAAATGTGCTTCGGGCGTTCGGATTCACACCGGCACTGAGCATCATTTGCACTAGCGCGATGTGGCCCCGGTTCGCCGCAACCGCCAGCAAATTCCCAATGGTCCGGTTTTTCACATCGCCAATTTCCGCGCCGGACCGGAGTAACAGGTGGGCATGATTCACATCCCACTGGGTTGCCGCAAATATCAGGGCGGACTTGCCTTCAGCATCGCGCAGATTCGGATCCGCACCTACCTCCAGTAACAATTCGGACGATCTTTCGTGTCCCCCCCAGACGGACCCCATCAAGGCGGTGCGTCCATCGATGTCTTTCGCGTTAGGGTCGTTCCCAGCGTCAAGTGCCAGTCTTGCCATCGCAGTGTCGCCCCTCGCCGCCACAAACATCAGGGCGGTTTGGCCTAGCAGATTCCTTATCATCGGATCGGCACCCGCACCAAGGAGAAACCGCGCGCGCCTCACAGAATCCGGATGACCTGATGACCGTGCCACTGCCAAGAATGGTGTCAGCCCCATGTCGGAAAATATTCTCAGATATTTCCCGGGCGGAGTCTTCCGGTTGATAACGGGGACACTACTTTTCATCTCCACACTCGGGACAATGTCCCAGTCACGCGCCAACCCCTGCAGACGGATCCACCGGTTCGGGTCCTTCTGCACCGCCAAGTTCGGATCTGCCCCTGATGCAAGCAACAGTTGCACGGCCCTCGTCTGCCCTCCCCCCCACGATGATGCCGCATCCACCAGCGCCGTACGGTCCTCGAAGCCGGGCGCATCTACACTCGCGCCGGCGTCAATCAACACCTGCATCACATCGGTGTCACCAAACATGGCGGCAGAACCCAATGGCACACTTCCGTACTTCCCCCTGGCGTTGATATCCGCTCCTGCTTCAATAAACTTTCGAGTCACCGCCACTCGCCAGTCCTTGTCCTGATGACTCGTAGATGTGTTGACGACCCAGAGCACAAGCGGCACTGCACCGTTCTTCCCGCGTTTGTTCACGTCAGCCCCAGCGTCAATCAGAAGATCAACCAAGTCCGGGTCCATCCTGTGCACAGCTGCAAGCAACGGAGTCTGCCCCTCTGGCGTCTGCGCGTTCACGTTGGCACCCGCTGCGATTAATAATCTTGCTATGCCAGGTTCTCCCGCCGCGTGGTGCAACGCCGTAAAACCGCGGTGTGTGGCGTTCACGTCTGCGCCGCTGTCAAGCAGCCGCTGGACTTCTTGTGTGTCCCCTCGTTGAGATGCTGTCAGTAATCCGGGCATGTCTTGGTCCGTGGGGGGTGTTTGCTCTGACCCGTATGCAAGCAATGTCGCCGCTATTACCGCAAAAACCACGTGTACAAGCACGGTGCATCTCCGCGCCTCCTCAAAAGGCACGTGACATCCCGGCGCGGAAGCGTGGCAACAGACAGCCAGGCAACGATTTTTTTCTTGTTCGAGTCTCCTGATCATCGCACATCTGCAGGGTGTTCTCTCCGGACCGCACCGCAACAAACCTGATACGCCGCTCGCCATCGTCGGCAGATCCCCGACATGATCGCCCCCGGTCAAGTGGTCGGAAAGGTGATCTGGTCACGGTCGTCCCAGTAGTGGTCGCGGATCTGCTCCAGCGAGCTGAAGGACGAGGTCCCCGCGCGGAAGGCCGCGATCTCGTTGAGCAACATCTGGTAGTTGCGCGCCAGCAGGACGGCGTCGTCAGTCTCGATGCTCTCGACCGTGGCGGCCGACGAGGTGCCAAGCTGACCAGTCACACGCATGCTGGCGGCCGCCTTCCCGCCCCCCGCACGGACGCGGACCACGAGGTCGTTCCCTGATGCCTCCAAGTCGACATCAGACTTGGTGATCCCCGATGCCAACCGGATCGCATCGCCGCCACTGCCGGCGGCGTTGCCGTGCGCCTCGTCAACGGTGTCGTCGCCCCCGCCGCGCGCGAGCTCGTAGACATCGTTGCCGCTGCCGCCGCGCAACACAGCGTTCCCCGACCCCGACGCGAACACGTCCGCGAAGTGGGCACGCCCGGTGTGAGTGCCCGCACCCGCCGTGGCCACCCGGACCGAGCCGATCAGGTCCTCGCCCCAGATCTCGCCACTGCCGAACTCAATGCTCTCGACCTTGGCGGCCGCCGAGGCGCCGAACTGGCCGAGGAACGTGAGGCTGGCTTCGGACAGTCCGCTCTCGTCTAACAGTTCCAGGCGCAGATTGCTACCGTCCCGGTAGAGGCGGGCATCGTCGGTGTCGTGGTCGGGCAGCCACACCCGGTCGGCGCCGTCACCAGCACCGGTCGCGCGTCCGTGCCCCTCCTCGATCCGCGCGTGCTCCGCGCCGGGCCCGAACCGATAGGTGTCGTTGCCGCCGCCCCCGCGCAGGATGTCCCGGCCGGGGCCGGCGTCCAGCACATCGTCCACACTGTCCAACCCTGTCAGGACATCGTTGCCGGCACCGCCGCGCAACGGCGCCTCGTCGAACACACCCCAGTCCCACCGCAAACCGTCCCCGAACTCCAGCGCCTCCACCTTGCGCTCCTCCGACAGGAAGTAGTCCGTCACCGTCAGGGTGTCACCGCTTGGGGTGCCGCCCGAGTTGAGCAGGACGAACTTCAGGTCGTTGCCGATGCGTTCCACGTCCACGTCATCGGGAGTCAGTCCGTCCTTCAGTCTGACCACGTCCCAAAAGCCCCCGAGGTCGGTCGCCGACGATGACTCGCGCACGCGATCGTTGCCGGCGCCGTACCCGAACACGTAGGTGTCATCGCCGTCTCCGCCGCGGATCTCCCTGTCGCCCGTGTCGGTCAGGTCGTAGGTGTCGTCGCCCGTGGTCCCGGTGACCGGGCTCCCCGATGCCGCGTAGACCCGTGGCGCGCCCTCAAAGTCCTGGTCGGACCACAGCACCTCGCCATCGGCAAGCGCCACCCACTCGATCCCGCCGGCATCCGCGGTGAAATGCCCTGACACCTTGATCTCGTCGCCGGTCGCGCGACCGGCGGCATTAAGCAGCTGGATGTGCAGGTGGCTGTCATCGCGCCGCAGGCGGGCGTCGGCCGCTGTCAGGCCGTTCGCCAGGCGCACGTGGTCGCCCGGGTCGCCCAGCCCGCTGTTGCCGTGGGCCTCGTCGACCACGTCACGGCCGCCGCCCACGTCCAGCACGTAGATGTCGTCGCCAGTCAATCCCCGCAACGTCTGCACGCCCGTGTCGGAGCCGAACACGTCGCCGAAGTGCGCCAGCCCGTCAATGACGTTGCCCGTCACCAGCGAGGCGTCTATCTCGGTCTGTGACATGCGCGCACGATCCCACACCGTGCCATCGACAAACTCGATGAACTCCACTTGCGCGCGCGTCTCCGTGAAGTGGCCGGAGAAGCGCAGCGAGTCGGTCACCGCGCGCACCCCCGCGGAGTTCGCCGCACCCAACAGGTTGACCACCAGGTCGTCACGCGACCGGGTCAGCGAGACGCCCGATGGCAGGACCCCAAAGCCGACCCGCACACGGTCCGCCGCGTCGCCATCGCCGCTGTTGCCAACACGCTCGTCCACCGTCCCGGCGCCGACCCCTCGCTCCAGCACATAGGTGTCGTCGCCCGCCTTGCCGTGCAGGGTCTGCCCGCCCGCGCCCAGCAACACGTTCGGGCCGGAATCGCCTTCCACGACGGTCCCTGTCGTTGGCTGAAGAAGCTGACCAGCCCGCCTCGACAACCGCCAGACGGTCCCGTCCGAGAACACCAGACGCTCCACGCGCGCCCAAGCGTAGCGATAAAAGTTCAGCACCTTCATGCGATCCGACACCGCCCCGCCGGTCTCGATGCCCACGTACAGGCTGTACCGGTCGCGCCACAGGCGCACATCAGACGGCCCGATCCCCTCCTTGAGACGGATCTCGTCGGCCGGGTCGCCCACACCGTTGTAACGGCCCTCGCGAATCTCGTCCAGTCCGGTGCCCCGACCCAGCCAGTACACGTCGTTGCCGTCGCCTCCGCTCAGATAGTGGGCGCCCGCGATCGTGTCGTACACGTCCGGCAATTCGTCCGAACCGTACAGGTGGACGTGGTTGAAACCGCGGAAGGGCGCCACCAAGAACTCCGGGATGCCCCACTCGCTGCCGTCCGCGAACACCAGACGCTCCACGCGCGAGGAGGCGTAGCGATAAAAGTTCAGCACCTTCATGCGATCCGACACCGTCCCGTCGGTCTCGATGTCCACGTACAGGTGGAACTGGTCGCGCCACAGGCGCACATCGGACGGCTCAATCCCCTCCTTGAGGCGGATCATGTCGCCCGGGTCACCCAAACCACTGTAACGGCCCTCGCGGATCTCGTCCAGTCCAGTGCCCCGGCCCAGCCAGTACACGTCGTTGCCGTTGTATCCCTGCAGATAGTGGGTGCCCGCGCCTGTGTCGTACACGTCCGACAGCTCGTCCAAGCCGTACAGATGGAGGCGGTTGACACCGCGGAAGGGCGTCGACAAGAACTCAGGGATGCCCCATTCGGTCCCGTCCGCGAACACCAGACGCTCCACGCGCGAGGAGGCATAGCGATAAAAGTTCAGCACCTTCATGCGATCCGACACTGTCCCGCCAGTCTCGATATCCACGTACAGGTTGTACTGGTCGCGCCACACGCGCACATCGGACGTCGCGATCCCCGGTTTGATGCGAATCTCGTCACCCACATCGCTTGCGCCATCGCCTCCGGACTCGCGGATCTCGTCCAGCCCGGTGCCTCGCCCCAACCAGTACACATCGTCGCCGCCGGCCCCGACCAGATAATGGGTGCCCGTGACCGTGTCGTACACGTCCGAAAACCCGTCCGAGCCGGACAGCTGGATGTAGGTGTCGCCTCGGAAGGGCGTCGCCATGAGCTCCGGGAGGTCCCACACGCTTCCGTCCGCGAACACCAACCGCTCCACGCGCGCCCAGGCGTACCGGTAGAAGTTCTGCACCTTCAGCTGGTCCGACACCGACCCGTCGGTCTCGATGCCCACGTACAGGTGGTACTGGTCGCGCCACACGCGCACATCGGATGCCGCGATCCCCGCGTTGATGCGGATCTCGTCGCCCGCATCGCCCACGCCGCTGCCGCGGGACTCGCGGATCTCGTCCTTCCCGGTGCCTCGGCCCAGCCGGTACACATCGGCTCCACCCCCTCCCGACAGGTAGTGAATGCCCGCGTCCGAGTCGAACACATCGGACAGTCCGTCGATGCCCCTCAAGCTGGTGCCGAAGCCGCCGCGGATCGGCGCCCCCATGAGCCTCGTCTCGTCCCACTCGGTCCCGTCCGAGAACACCAGACGCTCCACCCGCGACTCGCGATAGCGGAAGTGGTCGTCGACCTGCAGCCAGTCCGACACCGCCCCGTTGGTCGTGATGCCCACAAAAAGGTCGTACTGGTCGCGCCACAGGCGCACGTCGGACACCGCGATTCCTGTCTTGATGCGGATCGTGTCGCCCGGATCGCCCGACCTCTGCTCGAAAATCGTGTCCCGCCCGGTGCCGCGACCAAGCCGGTACTCGTCGTCGCCACCGTATCCGTACAGGCGGTCGTTGCCCCCCGCGTCCGAGTCGAACACGTCCACGAAGGAGCTCGATCCGTACAGGCTTTCCCCGCGCGACGTGCCGCGCAACACCGTCGGGTTCCGGTTCGGCGCCGGCGGGTTCCACGGGATCGCCGCAAAGTTGCTTGCGTCCCACAGCAGCGTCCCGTCGGCCTCCTCGACGCGCTCGATCGCCGCCCACGGGTGCGCGAAGTGGTCCCGGATCGTGAGGCGGTCCGTCACCGAACCCCTGCTTGTGCGGGTGATCGTCAGGTCGGTCGCGGTGCGCCCCAGGCTCAGGAGGGAGGTGTCGGTCCCGGCGCGCAGGCGCACGACATCGCCCGAGTCGCCCTCCAGCAGGTTGGAGTACCCCTCCTCAACGGTGTCGTAACCGCTGCCCGCGCCGAACACGTAGACATCGTTGCCGCCCATGCCCCGGTAGGTGTCGCGGTGGCCGCTACCATCGAACGTGTCGGACACGCCGCCGCCCACGCCCTCCAGCGTGCCGGAGCCCGTCAATGCCACCGCGGCCAGGCGGGCTGCGTTCCAGACGGTGCCGTCGCCCATCTCCAGGCGCTCCACGCCGCCGAACCCGGGCCAGTAGTGATTCGCCACCGTCAGGCGATCCGTCACCCGGTTTGACGTGTCGAGCACCTCGACCACCAAGTCGCGGCGCGTGCGCCGCACCGACACGCGCGACGCGGCAAGCCCGCCCGTCACCCGCACGATGTCCGCCCCCGCGTTGTCACCGTTGTTGCTGTACGCCTCGTCGACCAAGTCTTGGCCGGACCCCACGCCGACCTCGTAGATGTCTATCCCGCCGCCGCCACGCAACGTCTGGGCGCCGGCCTTCGCCTCCCACAGCTGGGGCAACCCCCGCAGGGTGTCCGTGTCCCAAGTCTCGCCGGAATGGAACACCACGCGCTCGATGCGCGCGCGTGGATCGGTGTAGTGCGCGCGCGCCCGCACGCTCGCGATGCGCACACCGGCATCGTCAAGCACCTCCAGAAACAGGTCGCCCCCCGCGCGCACCGCGCGCACCGATCCCGGCGACAGCCCCGCCGCGATGCGGATGGTGTCGCCGGCATCGCCGGCGTTCGCGTTGCCGACAGCCTCCTCGATCGTGTCATGCCCGGAATCCGACGCCAGCTGGTAGGTGTCGTCGCCGCGGCGGCCGCGCAACACCTGCGCGCCCGGCGCCGCGCCGAACCGGTCGCCAAACCCGTCGGAGCCGTCGACCGTCGCGTCGCCATCGCCGTCGTCGAGCAGCTCGGTCGCCCCCATGACATCCAACCCCCACGAGTCGCCGTCAGCGAAGTCGATGCGCTCGACCCGCGACCACGCCTGGCGGAAGAAGTCTCGAAGCGTGGCCGAGCCGTCGACCACCACCCCGTCGTCGCCAAGGAACGTCACCTTCAGGTCGTAACGCGTCCGGGACAGCGATGCCGAGCCGCTGTCGTGGCCCTCGGCGACCAGGCGGTCGTTGGCGTCGCCCAGGTAGCCGTTGCCGGTCTCCTCCACCGTGTCGG
>CAZZIL010000068.1:0-2410 GCA_964654265.1 uncultured Gammaproteobacteria bacterium
GGAGTGCGGCGCCTTACTCAGGCCGGCGTGGAGGAGTCGCTCGCCGAGGCGATGGTGAGCGAGCAGCTTCGCGTTGTTGGCCAGAATGTCGCCAGTCACGCCGACATCGCGCGCCTGGAAAACGAGATCATGCGCCTACGACAGGACGTCAGGGGCGAGATTGAATCCGTCCGAGGCGAGGTCAAGGCCCTTGACGGCAAGGTCAACGCCCTTGACACCAAAATCGAGGTGTTTCGGCAGGAGATCCGGGCTGACGTCAAGGATTCGCAGACCAAGGTCCTGAAGTGGGGGACGGCTCAGACCCTGACTGTCATCCTGTTTATTCTCGGAGCTTTCCAGATGCTGTAGGGCATCCTTGGGAGTTGCCGCCCCGGCTTGCGGTGGTCAGGCGGCGAACCGCCGTTGGCGCGCGAGCCGAGGGTCGGTGACAGCCCGAAGGCCGGGACTTCCGCGGGTTGTTGCGTGAGGTCTGCCACGACCTCGGGTTCGACCGCGTCAACGTCAAGCTCTCGGACCGCCCGCCGGCGCGCGCTGGCTGTGACTGCGCCGGAAATCGCCCGCCTCCCCCCTCTCCCCGGAACGTAGTCGCCCATAGAGAGGTGATACCGCATTCAACCAAACACTTCCGATTCTAGGTCGTGGAACTCAGGCGTGTTTTGCCGGCCCGGCGGCCGCCGACACCCACGCGTCTCTTTGCCGTCTCGGCCTGCGCATCAACTGCGCGGTAGAGCTCCCGGGGGACCGGTTGCCCCGCGCCCAGTGCCGCCGCCCGGCGCCGGAAGGCATCGGGGGCGCCGTTGCGGGCAAACTCCCGGCTCACGGTCGAGGGGTGGACGCCGATCAAGCCGGCAATCCTCGCGCACGTCAGGCCACTCCGAAAGTGGGCCTCAATGTGGTGTCGTTGCTCCAGGGTGAGTTTCGCCATTTGATCTCCCGCTCTTGACGGGGACGCCTGTCGCGCGCCAGCTCCCCGAACCCGGGGCTTGGCGCGCCAAGGTCCCTACTCGTACTCCTGCCGGATCTGACGCAGCGAGTTCCCGACTAGCCCTGCCGTCATCCTCACCAGCGGGATCACCTCGTCGTACTTCATCCAGCGGGGCCCGATGACGCCGATGATCCCGAGGGGCCGGTCTCCGGGGTCCAGCGGCAACGACACCAGGCAAAGATCGTCGAAGGCCGGCACGCCGCTCTCGTTGCCGATGAAGATCTGCACGTCGTCGGCGCCCTGGCAGTTCTCCAGCAGGCTGCGGAACGCCTTGCGCTTCTCTAGGGTGCCGAGCAGCTCCTGGAGCCGGTCCATCTTGCGCACGAGCTCCCGGTTGCGCAGCAGGTTGTCCTTCCCGGTGATGAACAGCTCGCCGCCGCCCTTGGCGTCGCCGGCCAGGTCGCCGAGCATCTCCCGCAGGAAGGTCGCCGTCCGCCTGGCGCGGTCGTAGAGCCGCTTCACCTGGCGGTCCAGCAGCTTGCTCGCCTCCGCCAAGGTCCGGTCCTTGAAGTTCCGGTTGAAGTAGTTGGCGGCCGCCACCAGGTCCTCCTCCGCGAAGTCGCCCTCGGGGGAGAACACCCGGTTGGTCACGTTGCCGTCGGAGGTGACCACGACGAGCAGCAGGCGCCGCTCCGACAGCTTCAGGAAGCGGACCTGGCGGATGCGAGGCTCCGAGTGGCGCGGCACCGCGATCAGGCTCGCGAACGACGTGATCCTCGACACCGCCTGGTTCGCCGAGTCGAAGAGCGTCGTCGCCGTCTCGACGTTCAGGTTCCCCTCCAGCGCGCTCTGCACCGTCCGCGACGGGGTGCGGAACGCCGCCAGCGAGTTGACGTAGAAGCGCAGGCCCTGCGCGGTCGGCACCCGGCCCGACGACGTGTGCACGTGCGACAGCAGGCCGAGCTCCTCCAGGTCCGCCATCACGTTGCGGAAGGACGCCGGGCTCAGCCGGATGTCCGTGCTCCGGCTCAGCGTGCGCGACCCGACCGGCTCCCCCTGCTTGAAGTACTCCAGGACGATCGCCTTCAGCACCCGCTGTGAGCGCTCGTCAAGGATGTGGCCCGGACCCGCTGTGTCGAGACTGCTACCCACGGCTATCCCCCGCCCCATGTTGTACCAGAATTGTCCCCCGATCGGAAAGGCCGCCGGGCGTCCGCGGCGCCGGTCGCCTGGGCGGCCAGCGCGCCGGCCAAGTCCGCCGGGAGGTAGGCCTCCTCCGGGAGGGGATCGCCAAGCCGGTCCCCGGCGGGGACGGGGCGGTGTCGCGCGCGCGCGGAGTGTCGCCGCGCCTCGAGGTCGGCCTCCGCGCGGTGTTCCCGGATCGCCCCGGCAAGCCGGTCGGCGATCGGCAGGCGGCTTGGGCACGCGAGGTCGCAGGCGCGGCAGTTGACACAGTCGAGCAGCTTTTGGCTGGCGGCCCTGGCG
>CAZZIL010000069.1:0-2685 GCA_964654265.1 uncultured Gammaproteobacteria bacterium
CGGTTCCGGGCTCGGAGATGCGGGTGGTGATCTCCGACCCGGACCGGGTGGAGCGGGTGCGCCGGGTCGAGTGGGAGAGCCGCGAGCGGTTCGGCTCCAGCTGGGTGGACGCCGGGAGCAACCGGTTGCTGATCGCCCGGGAGGCGGGGCTGCGCTACCGCGCGCGCGTGACTGTGCCGGACCGCGATCGGGGTGGGCGACCGACCGAGGTTGCCACCGGGGTGATCGTGCCGCATCCCGCCTTTGCCCTCTCCCCTTCCCACGCAGGAGTTCCGCGCCGGTCCGGTCGACACGGGAGACTGGCCACCTGACAGGCGCGCCCCCAAGGGCCGTAGGGCGCGACAGGGAGGCATTGGTGTCCGCAAAGAGTGGGGGAGCAGTGCCGGGGACACTACCAAGGTGCTGAGCGACGGCGAAAAGTCGGTTATCATTGTAACCATGGACCAAGAAACGGAAAACCCGTTCAAGCCCAACTGGGGGATAACCCCCCCGCACCGGGCGGGACATGAGGGTGCGGAATCCGACCTGTCCAGGATGCTGAACACCATTGGGAAGGGGAAACCCGTCGGGGGGGCCATCCTGTACGGCCCTCGCGGCACCGGCAAGACGGTGTTGCTCAAAGAATTCTCCCAAAAGGCGATGAAGGCGGGTGTGCGTGTCTCCGAGCTCAACACGGGTGACATGACCGGCAAACCCAAGGAACTCGGGGAGATGCTGATGCCGCCGAGATGGCTCGACCGGCTGTCGATCACGGGGTTGACGGCCATACTCCCCTTCGGGGGCGGCGCCGGCGTGAAGTTCAGGGGTTCCGCGGCCAAATCGGTTGAGCGCACGTTGCGCCTGCTCCTGAGGAAGCCTCTGGTGCTGATCGTCGACGAGGCGCACGAAATGCCGCCCGACTTCGCCAAGGCCCTGTTGCAGGCTGCCCAGCGATGCATCAGGGATGATCTCCCGTTACTGGTGCTTCTTGCCGGCACGCCGGCAATTGAGGAGAACCTCAGCCGTGCCCACGCCAGCTTCTGGGAACGCTCGCACCTGTTGAGGATCGGGCGGCTGGAGTCCGAGGACGCCACTCGGGCCGCCCTGTCGTTGCCGGCGGAGAGGGAGGGTCTGCCTTTCGCCCCGGATGCGCTGGAGCGGCTGGTGACGGAGAGTCAAGGCTATCCGTATTTCATCCAGTTGGTGGGCATGTGGGCGTGGGAGGCCGCCATTGCGCGCGACCCGGGCGCGGATCGCATTTTGCTGGAGGATGCCGAGGCCAGTGTGCGCATGGCGAACCCGGCACGGAGCGCGTTCTACTGGAGGCGCCTGCAGGAGGTCGAGCGCCGGGGAGTGCTGTCCGAGGCACGGGCAGTCTCGAGGGCGTTCTTCGCCATCGGAGGCGACGGTGCGTTGCCGACAACGAAGCTGGAGACGGAGCTGAAGCCGGCCTTGACCGGGAACCGGACCGTGCTTGCCGCCCTTCGAGAGTTGCTTGCCGTGGGACTCATCTGGCAGACGGACGACCATGCGTTCTGGGAGCCCGGGATCCCGTCGCTCTGCACCTACATCGCGGAATACGCGCCGACTGACTGAGATCTGGGAGGTCCGTTGGTTTCTTGGCTCGCCCGCCGGGATGGACGCGCCCCCGGGAACGGAGGCCCCTGTTCCGGGACGGGCGATGACCAGGGCATCACCGTGAGCCACACCAGCCCGCCTCTCCGTGGCGGCCCACCCGGCACGGAAAACCGGCCGCGGGGCGGGCCGCGGGGCGCGGTCCTGCCCGCGGAAAGCCGGCGACCGCCGCCTGTCGCCCGAAAAAGGTCGCACACAGGCCCGCGGATTCGGTATAATCGGGGCCAACGCATGAGCCCCTCCCCCCCCCCCCTTTTCTTCCCCTGATGGTCGCTAGGTCCGCACTCGCGGCCTTGGCCGGGCTCGTTGCGAGCCTGTTGCTGGCGGGTGTCGCGTCGGCCCAGGTCGGACGGGTCGACTTCATGTCGGTGTCCTCCCCTCCGGAGGACGGCATCGTCTTCATCAAGGACGATGAGATCCACGTGTTGGTGCGGGTCCGCTCCGGGGCCGTGGAGTTCAGCTACGAGAACGGGCCGCCGCGGCTGGCGATCAACATCGGCGCCCACACCCGTTACGCGACGGTGACCACGTCGACGCCGTTGCGCGCGAGCACCGCCTGCGCACAGGACCGGGCCGCCACCGCGGTCGGCGCGCTCAGCAACAACCTGTGCTTCGTGTACACGGTGACGGCGGACGACCGTGACGATGACGGCATCTCGATCGGGCCGGGCGCGCTCGACCCGAACGGCGCGACCTTCGGCGACGACCGCGGCTCCGACCTCTACGCCGACCTGCGCGCGTCGGACAACATGGTGCTTGCCGGGCACGCGCTCAGCAACGACCGCGAGCGCCGCGTGGACGGCTCGCTGACGGAGCGCCCGCCGGCCAACCGGATCGCGATCCACCCCGGGATCATCGGGGTGTCGGTGTCGGCGCCGGCCTACGGCGACACGTTCTATCCCGGCGAGCGGATCTCGGTCGCGGTGCGCTACAACCGCTCGGTGCGTGTGACCGGGCACGGCGTCCCGGTCCTGACGCTGGACGTCGGCGGGAACTTGCGCACGGCCCGCTTCGACCGGGCGCGCTTCCTGAGGGATCAGGTCTTCGTGGCGGTCGGGGATCCGAACAGGC
>CAZZIL010000070.1:0-3149 GCA_964654265.1 uncultured Gammaproteobacteria bacterium
TCCCGTTTGGGGCCGTCGCGGCCCGTTCCTTGCGCCATTCTACCCGTGTCTTCTGAAAACGGAACCGAAATTGGGACGGCGCCCGTCCCGATTTTCGGGGCGCGGCGCGTCACAGCCTTTTCTTGAAGAAGGCGGCGGCGATGAAGGCGGCGGTCCCGGCAACGGTCCACGCGGCGTGCGCGACGGCGACCGGGTCGGCGGACACCGGGACGGCCACGTACGCGGCAAGGCCCCACGCGGGGAGCCACAGCGCCGCGAGCGCGCCGCGGAAGACAAAGGCGGACTCGGGGTCGAGGCGGTGCCGGCGCGCGTGGCGGGTGGCGATCCCGTTCGCCAGGCCGACGGCGAGCGCGAGCGCGGCGAACGGCCAGGTGGCGGACAGCGCCGCGAGCCGGGCCGCCGCCATCTGCAGGTTGAGCGAGAACACCCGTCGCATCCCGCCGGTCCCGCCTTGGAGTCGCCGCGCGAGGTCCGACTCCAGTCCGGGCGCGACCGGGCCGTCGGGACCCGCGCCGAACGGGAGACCTGCCTTGCGCACCGCGGCCGCCCAGGCGCGGGCGCGCGCCGCGACCGGGATCCCCATGCGCCGCTCGACGCGGCCGAGGTCCTCGCGGATCATCGCGCGCAGCGCGGGCACGCCGTCCGCGTGGGCGAACAGCGTCCCGAAGGCGACCCGCGCCAGCAGGACCAGCGCCACCAGGACCGCCGCCGCGCGCAGCGCCCCGGTCATTCGTTCCCTCCTTCCGGGGTGGCTGGCGCGTCTCGCCGCGCGGCGATGTCCGCGAGACTCGGGAGTTTCGCGCCGTCGTCGTCGGCGAGCAGCGGGATGCGCACCTTGTGGAGGCGCCCGCCATCGAGCAGCGCGAACGCCTCGCCGCGCGGGAGCGCCATCAGGTCGCCAGCCGCGAGCAGCGGCTGCGCCGTCACGTGGGGACTGTCGCCGACGTGGCTGGCGAACGCGCCGCCGTCGTCGGTCGCCGAGGAGGTGACGCGGCCGGCGACCGTCTCTGTGCGCGCCAGCTGGTCGGTGAGCAGCGCCGCGGTCTCGCGGTTCTTGACGCGGAACACGATCAGCGAGTTGAGGTTGCCGATCTGCTGCTCGGCGGCGGCCGCGCCGCCGAGGCGCACCATCAGGTCCTGCTTGGTCTGCGCGTACACCGTCATGTGGAAGCCGGCGCCGCCGGCCTTGTTGAACATCCCGGTGACCTCTTCGCCGGCGATCTCGCTCATCTCGTCGGCGTGCACGCACACGGCGCGCGCGGGCGCGCGGACGCCGCTGGCGGGGGCGGCGGCGCCGCCGTCGCCGCCGAACCGCGCCCGGTAGAGCGACGCGGCCACCGACTTCAGGTCCGAGAACATCGCGTGGCCGATGGCGGAGCCGACCTCGGGGTCGGCCAGGGTGTCGAGCCCGACGTAGACGATCCCGCCCTGGTCGACGATGCCAGCCCAGTCGAAGATCGGGCGCGGGTCGCCGTCACCCGGCAGCGGCGACACCAGCGACGACAGCGGCCCGGCGGTGACCTTCTCCAGGAAGGGGATCAGCGACGCGACCAGCTTGTCGAAGTAGGCGCGGTCGTAGCGCAGCACCTGCTCCATCGCGCCGATCACGCTGTCGCCGCGCATCTTGAGCCGGTCGCGCACGTACATCACCAGCGCGGCCGCGCGCGGGTCGCGCCCCTTCATCTCGCGCGGGATGGTCACGTACGTGTCGCGCCGGTTGTTCACCCGGCGCTCGTACGCGAGGAAGTCTTCCTTCCAGCCGTCGGGGCCGTTGTGCCTGAGCCAGAAGGCGTAGTACTTGACCAGCAGCGGGTCGATGTTCTCGGCGGCGCGCCGCAGGCGCTCGAACGTCGGCGGGATGCCGAGCGCATCGAGCGCGCGCGCGATCACGTTGGCGTAGCGCCACGCGAAGTTGCGGAACGCCGCCGACTGGCCGGCGCCCGGCAGCTGCGCGGTGACGCGCCCCGCCACCTCGGTGACGCGGCTGTAGCTTCCGATCGGGTTGTAGCGCGACGAGATCTCCGGGAACCCGAGGTGCAGCAGGTGGAAGCGCCGGTCGCGCCCGGCGCGCACCGCCTCGGCGTGCATCCGGCGCAGCAGGTCGACGTCCCCCTTGGGGTCGAAGAAGACCACGGTGTCGCCGCGGCGGATGTCCTGCGCGACAAGCAGCTCAGCGAGCCGCGTCTTGCCGACGCGGGTGGTGCCGAGCACGAGGGTGTGGCCGACGCGCTCGGCGGCGCCCATCCAGACCGGGCGCTCGTCCGGCTCCACCCCGTGGATGTGGGGATCGCCGCCCGGCGGGGGACCGTCCCCGGAAGGGCGCCGCGCCCGCCCGGCAAGCCACCCGGTCATCCGCACCGGGCGCGCGTTCCCGGGGCGCATGCGCACCTCGGCCAGCCGCTGGGTGTGGACCGGCAGCCACCGAAATCCCCGGCCGAGGTACAGCCGGTCGGCGTGCGCCGGGATGTCCCGGACCGGGAGCGTGTGGACGCGGTCGCGCCCGAGCCAGAGGCGGTAGCGCACGATCCGCCACGCCTGGCACAGCCTGAGGGCGGCGACGAGGCCGAGCGCCGCGACCGTCGCCAGCCGGGCCGGCCACGGCCACAGGTGGAACAGCCCCGGGTCCAGCGCGACCCAGGCGGCGCCGGCGAGCGAGACCCCGGCAGGCAGCAGCTCCACGGGCGCGCGCAACAGCCCCTCGGGCGCGATCATCCCGGCGTGGCGGCGTCCCGCCGCTGGTTTGACAGCACCCACTGGCGCAACCGATCGACGGGGCGATGCCCCACCAGCCGGGCGCCGTTCGGCGCGAGCAGCGTCGGCGTCGCGCCGATGCCGAGTCGCCGCCCGGCCGCAAGGCCCGACTCCACGGGGTGGTCGCACCCGTCGGAGAGCCCGTCAAGCAGCGCCTCGCGGCCCGACGGGTCGAGCATCGCGGACAGGTAGACCCCGGCCGGGCTGTGCGCGCACCACACCTTGGCGGCGCGCGACAGCCAGTCCGGGCGAAGCCGCGCCACCGGGTAGAGGACGACGCTCACGCGCAGGCCACCGATCGCGGCGAGGTCCCGCTCCAGCGCGACGCAGTAAGGACAGTCCAGGTCGCTGAAGACCGTCACCGTCGCCGTGGCCGGGACAGAGGTGTCGTAGTGGAA
>CAZZIL010000071.1:0-17557 GCA_964654265.1 uncultured Gammaproteobacteria bacterium
GGGGGCCTACGCTAGGCGTGCGCGCCGCTTGCTCGGCCGGCGCGCACGCCTAGCGTAGGCCCCCTTGCCGGAAGCCTTTCCCGCCCAGCCGCGAGGTCCCGTGGACACTCCCGGGCGCCCCTGCGCGCCGCCCGCGCCGACGGCGCCGCCCGCGGCCGCCCGGCGCAGCCACTTCTCGGCCTCGGCGGGGTCCAGCGGGACCCCGTCCCCCTTGGCATACAGCTCGGCAAGACTCTCCTGCGATGTCACGTCCCCCTGCTCGGCCGCCATGCGGAGCCACTTCGCGGCCTCGCCGGCGTCCCGCTCCACGCCGTCGCCCCTCACGAACATCGACCCGAGACAGCTCTGGGCGTGGGCATGGCCCCGCTCCGCCGCGCGCCGGAGCAGCCTCACGGCCTCGGGGATGTTCTGTTCCACGCCGTCGCCCATCAGGCACAGCAGGCCCAGGCAACACAGGCCGTTGAGGTTGTCCTGGTCCGCCGCCTTGCGATACCACCTCGCGGCCTCGGCCATGTCGCGCTCGACGCCCTGGTCGCCTCCCGCGTACGCGCTGGCCAAGGCGCACTGCGAATCCGGCTGGCCCTGCTCCGCCGCGATCCGGATCCTCCTCAACGACTCGACCCCATCCCGGGGCACGCCGTCGCCGCCCTGCCCGTGCAGGACCCCAAGGTTGTGTTGGGCCCCCGCGTGCCCCTGGTCCGCCGCCATCCGGTACCACCTGACCGCCTCGGCAATGTCCTGGCTCACGCCGGTGCCCAGGTGGTGCGCCAGCCCCATCTGGTACTGCGCCTGGTCGTCCCCCTGGTCGGCCGCGAGCCGGTACCACTTCGCCGCCTCGACAAAGTCCTGGGGCACGCCGCGGCCCATGCTCAGCAGGCTCCCCAAGTTCAGCTGCGACTCGGCAATCCCCTGCCCGGCCGCCAGGCGGTACCATTTCGCGGCGGCCTCCCAGTCTTGCGGCACGCCGATGCCCTTGCGGAACATGTCGCCGAGCGCGGCCTGGGCCCTCGCCTCGCCCTGCTCCGCGAGTGCGCGCACCTGGCGGACCTTCTCGGGATCCAGCCGCACGGCGCTAGCGTCCACGGAATCGCCTCAAGGGCGCGGGCCCGGCCGTCGCAGACGGCCGACCCCGGCAGGCCGGGTGCGGGTCGGGCGCGGGGCGCCCGGGACCGGGAACCCGCCGCCATGCTGTTGCCAAGACATCCATGTCACGCAAAGTCCCCCAATCCTAACCCAAGGGCGGCGGCAGCCGCCCCCGCCAAGCGCGCACCACCCCGGAAAGGTGGACTTCTCATGGTGTCCGGCGGCGATGGCCGACAGGCCTGCGCGCGGCAGACACTCCGCGGGGGCAACCGGCTGGCAACCCGGTCCCGGTTTTCCCTTCCTGGCCCCACCGGAGTCTCAGCGCCGGCGCCGCCTTCCCGCCCGGCGCGACCGCTTGGCGGAAGCCTTCGGTCGCGCCCTTGGCCCTGTCGGCGTCTCCCCGATGACCCCGTGCGCCCTGAGACGCTCCTCCGCTATCCGGAGCATCCACTCCCCGACTTGGTCGGGGTCCAGCGACGGGATGTCCTCCCTCATGAGCAGGACGGGAAGCTGCACCTGCGCGTCCTCGTCTCCCTGTTGCGCCGCCCGGCCGATAAGGTCAACGGCCCCGGCAACGTCCTGCGTCACGCCGTCCCCTTCCAGGAGCATCATCCCGAGATGGTACTGGGCGCGGGAGTGGTCCTGCCCCGCCGCGAGCCTGAGCAACCGCTCGGCCTCGCGCAGGTCCTTCTCCACGCCGTCGCCGCTCCGGTGCAACATGCCCAGGCAACACTGGCCGGTGGCATCGCCCTTGTCCGCCGCCCGGTGGAACCACTTCGCGGCCTCCACCGGGTCCCGCTCCATCCCCAGGCCCTGCGCGTAGCCGATGCCGAGGGCGCTCTCGGACGGCGTGAACCCCTGCTCCGCCGCCCGGCGAAACCATTCCATCGTCTCGGCCGGCTCTATCGGCGGACCGGCGTCGTGCCCCTGCATCATCCCGACGTTGTGCTGCGACTCCGCATCGCCCTGCTCCGCCGCCATCCGGTACCACCTCAGGGACTCCGCCAGGTCCTGGCGCACCCCGTCGCCCAAGGCGTGCACCGACCCCATCAGGCGCTGGGCCACAGCGTCCCCCTGCTTGGCCGCCCGGCGGAACCACCGCACCGCCTCGCGCAAGTCCCGGGGCACGAGCTCGCCCGCGTCGTACAGGTTGCCCAGGTTCCTCTGCGACTGGACAAACCCCCTCTCGGCCGCGCGACGGTACCACTTCGCGGCCTCCCGGCCGTCTTGGGGGACACCCTCCCCCCGGCTGTACATCACGCCGAGGTTGTGCTGCGACTCCAGGTCGCCCTGCTCCGCCGCCAGTCGGTACCACCTCACGGCCTCCGCGAGGTCTTGTCGCACCAGCTTTCCCTGCCTGTGGATGATGCCAAGGTCTCGCTGTG
This sequence comes from uncultured Gammaproteobacteria bacterium, assembly GCA_964654265.1. Classification (GTDB taxonomy): domain Bacteria; phylum Pseudomonadota; class Gammaproteobacteria; order Tethybacterales; family CBDBMS01; genus CBDBMS01. The sequence continues at coordinate 2,469 of CAZZIL010000071.1, forward strand.
AGTGTACCTCCCCCTGCTCGGCCGCTAGGCGGAGCCACCTCACGGCCTCCGCCGGATCGTGGGCCACGCCGCGACCCTCGGCGTGCATGACGCCGAGGTTGTGCTGCGCCAGTGCGTCCCCCTGCTTGGCCGCCCGACGGAACCACTCCGCGGCCGTCTCCGGGTCCCGCGGCACGCCATCGCCGTCAAGAAGGACGTTGCCGAGGTCGGTCTGGGCCGTCGCGACACCCTGTTCCGCCAGCGTGCGGAGCCAGCCGACATGGTCGGGGCCAGTCCCCCTCCCGTTCCCGGCGCCGGTCACGCGACCGTCTCGCGGGCGCGGGACCGGGTGTCGCGGACAGCCCGCGCGGCATGCGCCGAGTGCTGCCGGCCACCCGGTCTGGGACCCGGCCGTGCACCCTTCCCGGCCGCCCGTTCCCCCAGTGTCGGCCGGGCACAGGCCGGGCAGGGGAGGCCCGCCCGCGGGAAACTCACATCGTGCATCGCCAAGGCGTCCATGTCGCGCGAAAACCCCCAAATCCTACCCTACCGGCGCCGCGCCGTGGTTTCCCGAGAGATCTTTTTCGGGAGCGAACACGCTGCCGTTGCCGCCGTGCTCCGAAAGGGTACCGACGATGCATCTCGCGCCTCGCCTCGCAGACGATGCCCTGCACGCCCATCGCGCCGCACCAAGGACGGCAAACCCGGACGCCGGGAGCCCCCTCTGACGATGCCGCCCAACCGCCGCAGGCGGACCCGGCCAGCCCCCCTCCTGCCCCACGAACACGATCCTCTCTCCAGCGGAGCAGGAAGACCGCGGCGTGGGCCGCGCAGTGACCGGGATGAGCCTCCCTGTCGCCGCGGTCGTGAGGGCAGGCAGCCAAGTCGCCTGTCGCGGGCAGGGACTCAACGTCCCGGCCGGTGGCGGTTTGCGAAGGGCGCTCCCCGCCTTCGCCGAGGCTCCCGCGCGGGTGCCCACCGGGCCGGGTCTTGCCTCGAGACCGTGGAGACCCCGGCAGGCAGGATCGCACGCGGCTGTCTTCGCGCCGCTCAAGCCTCGCACGCATCCGGGCGGGGCAACGGCGCGGTTGGGTTTTCACGCCGGATGGAAGGAGGCGTCCCGACCAACACCGAGGCATGCCTTCGCTACGACCCCGAGGAGACACGCCCCGAGCACAGCAGGTGATCATAGGCCCCGCGCGACAGGTCCTCCGCTGTTCCGGAGATGAACTGCACGCGGTCGCTCCCACCAAGGGCCTTCCTGATCCTGGCAAACTCCGCCTCCCGCTCCGGCGAGTCCGGGAACTTCGACAGCACGCAGATCCGATCGCACCGGGGATGCGTCGCGAACTCCGCCAGCATCGCGTTTATCCCGTCGTCTTGGAACGAGTACCCTATGACCAGGACCTGGCGCGCCAAGCGCGCAACCCTCAAGAACCACCTCCGGTAGAACCAGTACGGCTCGGGAAACTCCCCGGCCTCCTTCGCCCTTTTCCCGAGGACGACCACCGCCCTCTCGATGTCCTTGAAGCCGCGAGGGTCAAGCGAGTGCAGCCTGCCGTCCTCTCCGAGCACCCAGTTCAGCGACCCGTGCATTTTGTAGAGGAACACTTGCGTGCCCAAGTCCCCCATCAGGAACCGAACCCTCTCCCAGCGGTGTTCCGGGCCGTGGCCCGCGAAACCCGTCTCCACCACGTAACCCAGGAGCGCCAGCAGCTCGATGCAGAGATCGAAGTTGGCGGAGAAGACATGCACCGGGAAACCCCGCCGGATGGCGCGCCGGATGAGGCGCACGTAGTATCTTGGCGGCCTAGGGTTGGTCCCGTCCAGGTTCAGGCTCTCCCCAATTGTCGCCATCACCGCCCTTCGCAGTCCCGGCTTGGCGCCGCGGGAGCAACCCGGCAGGCTCCCCGCCGAGTTGAGCACGTCAATCAGCTCCTCCAGCCGGACATCCGACGCCTTCACCTCTTTGGACCCGTGTCGGCCCGCGGGACGCTCCGGGCTGAGCCCGGGACCCACCCCCAACTGACCGAGGGCGGTACGGTACGCCTCGCCGTGCAACGGGTCCCAGTAGAACCCATCGTGGATCCTATCTTGCAGACCCGCGATCCCCGGAACTCCCGCGTCAATGCTGAGACCTGCGCCGACAAAGTAAATCATGCCGCGCGCGTGCTCCCCTCGGTGAGATCCGGGGCCCGGGGAGCGGTCCGCCTTGCGGCGGGTGCGCCCCCGTCCGGCTGCAGCATGCGCTCGATCTCCCGGAACCGGGCACGCTCCTGCTCGCCCATGTCGTCGCAGGCAAGCAGGATCCTTGTCGCCTCAAGCCAGCCGCCGTCATCCCTGATGTGCCCGAACGCGAAGTCGTCCTCGGTTATGTCCGATCCCATGAACAGGTCGATGACCTCGCGCATCTCCTCGGGGGCGGCGCGGGTCAACTCGACAACCGAGTCCATGAGACTGTGAAACATCCAAAGGCTTCCGCCGCTCTTCCTGAGCGTCCTTCGGGCGAGCCGGGCAAGGGTGGCGGTGTCCATGAGCCCGGCGTGCATCGCCATCCAGTCCCCGAACTCGGCAAACAGCGACGGCTCGTCGCAGTTCTCCAGCATCCACTCCCAGATCGCGGGCAGGCATCTGCGCATGTGGTCGGTCGTGCGGGGTTCCCTCCTGCAAACCCGCTTCCCGACGACCTCGACGAACTCCCTGAGCTGCCGGGTGTCGCGCCTCCCGAGGAACTCCATGAGCAGGGGGTCCTCAGGACCGAAGTTCTCGTGCTCCATGCAGGCGAGGGCGAAGTGCTCGGCGATTCCCAGCTCGTAGTCGGTGTACTGCCGGGGGTTGTGCGGCTTGTCCTGTCGCCGGTCAAGGGCCAGACCCCGTCTGTAGAGCTCCCTCACCTCGGGGACCGTGAACATCTTGGCGTCAGGAAGAGGGGCGTGGAGATAGCCTGTCCACGCCGCGACGAAAAGGTCACGCCTGTCCGCGCGCTCGGGGAATATCTTGGGGAGGTGCCTGACCGTCCAGTGCGGGTCGTACTCATGAAGGAACGGGACCCAGTTCCCCAAGTGGGCCATCGGGACACAATGGTCCTCTCCGTCGATGAAGTCCTCCAGAAGGCTTCTGGCATCCCCGGAGAGCACCTCCTGGGCGCCGAGCTGTCTCTTCTGGTGCAGGAAGGCCCTGAGCATGCGCAAAGCATTCACCCGCATCGCCATGGTGTGCACGACACGCGCCTCGCCGCTCGCCAGGTCCTTCGCCGTGCTCGCCGGTGGCCGCTCGGAGGCGGCCGCGAAGGTGAGTCTCGCCAACCGGACGATCAGGTCGCCGTGCTCCTTGGCGACAGGTTGGGCAAGGTCCTCATTCAAGAGCACCCACCAGATCTGCTCGCAGGACCTGGCAAGGACGCCATCCCATCCTACGAAGGGGTCTATCGACCCACTGGGGCCCGGTTTGTTCCTGGGGAAGGGGGACGCCTCCCCCGAGTCGAGGAGGTCGGGGAGCATCCTGAACAGGGGCGCCCAGTCCGTTTTGCGCACGACCGACGCGTCAGACCGGATCGAGAACCGGATCGAGAACGACAGCTCCGCCATCTCGGCCGCGAGCGCATCGCCGGTCGGGTCGGCCTCTCGGTCAAAGACCAGCGCCGGGCCCCGCACGCGGGCACCACCGCCGTCCACGGGGGGTTTGGTCTCCGCGTCCCGGTCCGGCGGCGAACTCCTGCTGTCGGCAGGCGTCCCGCGGTCACCGGTGAGGTGCCGGCGGTCGTCCTGCCCGAGAGGGGTCTTGGGGGCAACGACGCCCAAGGCCGTCCCCCCGGTTTCGTGGCGCAATCCCCACACCGCCTCCCACAGGCCGGCCATGAAGTCGGCGAGCTGCCTGCCTCTCCCTTTCAGGATCGCGCCCATCTCCGAGATCTCTTCGCCCTTGCCTCCCATTATAGCCTTGGCGCGCCCAAGGGGGAAAACACGAGTCCGGACTCTTGGGGAGTCACCGAGTCCGGCCACCCAACGGCCTGAAACGTTCCCGCCTGGCCTGCGCGCTCCGGCGGCACTCGCCGGCCTTGTCCGTACCGGGGCGGGCGCCGACTCATCGGGACTCCCGATGCCGACATGTGCCGCCCGGAAAAGCAAGCCCTCCGGGAACGGGGCCTTCGTCACCGCACCCCTCCGGTGGCCGGGCAAGCGGCACACGGACGGGATCGCGCCATCAGCGCCGGCGGCGCCTGCCCGGTCGACGCGCCCGCCTAGCGGGAGCACGCTTGGTGGAAGCGCCCGGTCCCGCCTCGGCATCCGACCCCGCGGGCATTTGCCCAAGGCGTTCTTGCGCGCCGACATCCCCGTCCGCGGCCGCCCGGCGCACCCACTCCCCGGCCAGGTCGGGGTCCAGCGCGACACCCTCCCCCCGGGCGCGCAGCTCGGCAAGGCACACCTGCGCGTCCGCATCCCCCTGCTCCGCCGCCCGGCCGATCCAGTCCACGGCCTCGGCGGTCGACGCCGACATGCCGCCGCCCTCCAGAAGCGCGATCCCGAGACGGTACTGGGCGCGGGCGTGACCCTGCCCCGCCGCGAGCCTGAGCAAACGCTCGGCCTCGCGCAGGTCCTTCTCCACGCCGTCTCCCCGCTGGTGCAACATGCCCAGGCAGAACTGCCCGACGGGGCTGCCCTGCTCCGCCGCTAGGCGGTACCATCCCGCGGCCTCGGCCGGGTCGCGCTCCACGCCCGTGCCGTGCTCATGGCAGATGCCCAGGCCGCACGCGGATTCCTGGACACCTTGGTCCGCCGAGAACCGGAGCCATTGCACCGCCTCTGCCGGGTCCTTCCGCGTGCCGCCGGTGCCCATCAGGAGCATCATCCCGAGGTTGTGCTGGGCCAGCGGCTCCCCCTGCTCCGCCGCCAGCCGGTACCACTTCAGGGCCTCGGCATGGTCCTGCCGCACCCCTCTGCCGAAGGTGTGCGCCGCCGCCAGCTGGTGTTGGGCCTCAACGTCCCCCTGCTCGGCCGCCATGCGGTACCACCGCATCGCCTCGGCCGGGTCCTGGCGCACGCCGTCGCCCGTCCCGTACATGATCCCCAGGTTCATCTGCGATTCGCGGGATCCTCCCTTGGCCGCGCGACGGTACCACCTGAGGGCCTCCTTCATGTCCGGGAGGACCCCCTCCCCTCTGCTGTGCATCACGCCAAGGTTGTGCTGCGCGTCCACGTCGCCCTGCTCGGCCGCGCGGCGGTACCACTTCGCGGCCTCGGCGAGGTCCCTCGGGACCAGCTTCCCTTGGCTGTAGATGATGGCGAGGTTGCGCTGGGAAAGCACCTGTCCCTGCTCGGACGCCAGGCGGTACCATCTCACGGCCTCCACCGGGTCGCGACCCACCCCGGTGCCCATGGCGTACATGACGCCGAGGTTGTGTTGGGCCACCGTGTCCCCCTGCTCGGCCGCCCGGTGGTACCATTCCGCGGCCGCCTTCTGGTCCTGGGGCACGCCGTCGCCGTCCGCGAGCATGCCGGCGAGGGCGCACTGGGCCCACGCGTCGCCCTGCTCCGCCAGCGCGCGAATCCGGGCGACCGGATCGGGTCCCATTCCCCCGCCGTTCCCGTCACCGCTCACTCAGTGTTCCTCTCTTGCTTGGCGCCTCGCGGGCGCCGGACCGACTGTCGCCGGCAGCCGGTGCCGGACGCCACACCTGCCCGCCGCCTGGCGGGCACAGGAAGACTGGCCATCCGCCATCCCCGGTCGCGCGTCCTCCCGGCGCGGGCCGGACGCGGACCGGGCCGGGGCGGCCGGGACCGCCCCCCGTCGTCGTGCGATTGCGGTCAACGCTGGCGCCGCCTGCCCGGCCGGCGTGCCCGCCTGTCGTGACTCCCCTTGGCGGGGACCTTCGACCCTGCCCCGCCGGCGGCCGATGTGCCCGGCGCCACCACAGGGTACTCCCGCCTAGCGGTGTCCCTGACCTCGGACGCCCGGCGGCGCCATTCCTCGGCCTGGCGGGGGTCCGACGCGACACCCTTCCCCTCGGCATACAGGTCCGCAAGGCGCGCCTGCGCGCCCGCATCCCCCTGCTCCGCCGCCTGGCGGACCCAGTCCGCGCCCTTGACGGCGTTCCGCCGCACGCCCATCCCCTCCAGAAACATCACTCCCAGGCGGTACTGGGCGGCGGCGTTCCCCTGCTCCGCCGCAAGCCCGATCAGCCGCGCGGCCTCGCGCAGGTCCTTGTCCACGCCGTTGCCCTCCACATGCAACATGCCCAAGTGGAGCTGCCCGTCGGCGTCGCCCTGGTCCACCGCGCGGCGGAACCATCTCGCGGCCTCCGCCGGGTCGCGCTCCACGCCCGTGCCGTGCTCGTAACAGATGCCCATGTTGCACTCGGACTGTGGGTTTCCCTGCTCCGCCGCCAGGCGGAACCACCGCACCGCCTCGACCGGGTCCCGCTGCCCGCCGACGCCGGACACGAGCATCGCCCCGATGTTGTGCTGGGCCAGCGCCTCCCCCTGGTCGGCCGCCAGCCGGAACCACCTCATGGCCTCGGCGTGGTCCTGCGGCACCCCCTTGCCAAGGGTGTGCGCCGCCCCCAGCTGCTGTTGGGCGGCGGAGTTCCCCTGCTCGGCCGCCAGGCGGTACCACCGCACCGCCTCGCGGTGGTCCTCGGGCATGCCGTCGCCCGTGTCGCACATGATCCCCATGTTCACCTGCGCATCGGCGGATCCCCCCTCGGCCGCCCGGCGGGTCCATTCCGCGGCCTTCCCAGGGTCCTCGGGGACCCCCCGCCCCTTGAGGTACATCACCGCGAGGTCGTGCTGCGCGTCCGCGTTGCCTTGGTCGGCCGCGAGGCGACACCATTTCGCGGCCTCGGCGTGGTCCTGCCGCACCCCCTTGCCAAGGGTGTGCGCAACCCCCAGTTGCTGTTGGGCGGTGGCGTTCCCCTGCTCGGCCGCCATGCGGTACCACCGCACCGCCTCACGGTGGTCCTCGGGCACGCCGTTGCCCGTCTCGCACAGGATCCCCATGTTCGCCTGCGCATCGGCGGATCCCCCCTCGGCCGCGCGGCGGCACCACCTGACGGCCTCCCCAAGGTCCTCGGGGACCCCCCGCCCGTTGACGCACATCACGGCGAGCTTGTATTGCGCGTCCACGTTGCCTTGGTCGGCCGCGAGGCGACACCACTTCGCGGCCTCGGCGTGGTCCTGCCGGACCAGCTCCCCCTGGCTGTAGACGTCGGCGAGGTCGTTCTGGGAAAACACCTGTCCCTGCTCGGCCGCCAGCCGGAGCCACCTCACCGCCTCCGCCGGGTCGCGGGCCACCCCGGTGCCCTTGAAGTACATCGCGGCGAGGTTGTGTTGCGCGAGCGCATCCCCCTGCTCGGCCGCCCGGCGGGTCCATTCCACGGCCGCCTTCAGGTCCTGGGGAACGCCGTCACCATCAAGGAGCATGTAGCCGAGGACGCACTGGGACGTCGCGTCGCCCTGCTCCGCCAGCGCGCGGATCTGGTCGACCTGGTCGGGGTCCGTCCCCCTGCCGTTTCCGCCGCCCCTGCCGTTCCCGCGGCCGTTGCCGTTCCCGCGGCCGCTCACGGGACCGCCCCGCGGGCGCGGGACCGACTGCCGCCGACAGCCGATGCCGGGGCGCCACACCTTGCCCGTCGCCGGGCGGGCGCGGGAGAGCCGGCCATCCGCCATCCCCGGTCGCGCGCCTTCCCGATGCGGACCGGACCGGGGCGGCCGGGAGCGCCCCCCTGCTGTCGCGCGACTGCGTTCAACGCCGGCGCCGCCTGCCCAGCCGGCGTGCCCGCCTGGCGTAGCTCCTCGCGGCAGGGGCCTTCGGCGCCGCCCCGTCGGATGCCGACGTGTCCGGCATCCCCGCAAGGCCGCCCTGCGCGTCGAAGTCCTCGACCGCGGACGCCCGGCGGCGCCACTCCTCGGCCTGGCCGGGGTCCAACGCGACACCCTCCCCCCTCTCATACAGGTCCGCAAGGTGCGCCTGCGCGCCGGCATCCCCCTGCTCCGCCGCCTGGCGGACCCAGTCCGCGCCCTCGACGGCGTTCCGCGGCACGCCGTTCCCCTCCAGGAACATCAGCCCCAGGCGGTACCGGGCGTGGGCGTGCCCCTGCTCCGCCGCGAGCCTGATCAGCCGCCCGGCCTCGCGCAGGTCCTTCTCCACGCCCTCGCCCTTCTGGTGCAGCATCCCCAGGCAAAACTGCCCGCCGGCGCTGCCCTTGTCCGCCGCGCGGCGGAACCATCTCGCGGCCTCCGCCAAGTCGCGCTCCACGCCCGTGCCGTGCTCGTGGCAGATGCCCAGGTTGCACTCGGACTGCGAGTTTCCCTGCTCGGCCGCGCGGCGGAACCACCGCACCGCCTCGGCCGGGTCGGCCCGCACCCCGCCGCTGCCCGACATGAGAATCGCCCCGACGTTGTGCTGTGCCAGCGGCTCCCCCTGCTCCGCCGCCATCCGGTACCACCTCAGCGCCTCGGCGTGGTCCTGGCGCACTCCCCTGCCAAAGGTGTGCGCCGCCCCCAGCTGCAGCTGGGCGAGGGCGTTGCCCTGCTCGGCCGCCATGCGGTACCAGCGCGCCGCCTCGTGATGGTCCTCGGGCATGCCGTCGCCCGTCTCGCACAGGATCCCCAGGCTCATCTGCGCGTCGGCGGACCCCCCCTCGGCCGCGAGGCGGTACCACTTGGCGGCCTCCGCAAGGTCCTCGGGGACCCCCCGCCCCTTGACGTACATCACGGCGAGCCTGTCCTGCGCGTCCGCGTTGCCCTGCTCGGCCGCGAGGCGGCACCATTTCGCGGCCTCGGCGTGGTCTTGCCGGACCATCTCCCCCTGGCTGTAGATGATGGCGAGGTTGTGCTGCGAGAGCGCCTGTCCCTGCTCGGCCGCCAACCGGAGCCACCTCACGGCCTCTGCCGGGTCGTGGGGCACCCCGGCGCCCTCGGTGTACATCACGCCGAGGTTGTGCTGCGCGAGCGCATCCCCCTGGTCGGCCGCGCGGCGGGTCCATTCCGCCGCCGCCTTCCGGTCCTGGGGCACGCCGTCACCCTCAAGGAGCATGCAACCGAGGGCGCACTGGGCCGCCGCGATGCCCTGCTCCGCCAGCGCGCGGATCTGGTCGGCCTGGCCGGGCATCGGCTCCAGGTCGCTCCCGTCGCCGGCCCGGCCGTTTCCGTTGCCGGCCCGGCCGTTCCCGTTGCCGCTCACAGGACCGCCCCGCGGGCGCGGGGCCGACTGCCAAGGACAACCGATGCGGGAATGCCGCGCACCCTCCCGGCGCCGGCCGGGCGCGGGTCGGGCCGGGACGGCCGAGGCCGGGCTGCCGGCCGTTGTGCGATCGCAGAGGTGTCCATGCCGCGCAAGAAAGCCGCAACCCTACCACACGAAGACGCGCCGGGCTGGCGCGCCCGTCCTTCCCCGCGGCCGGTCAACGGTCCCGCCCATCCCCGGGGGACGCCGGTTCCCCGGGGTCCTCCCCGGCGGACATGCCCCGCTCCAGGACGGCGAACTCCCCCGGGAGCGGGGCCTTGATCACCGTGCGCTCCCCGGTGACCGGGTGCGTGAACGACACCCGGTGGGCGTGCAACATCAGCCGGTCGCAGCCGAGCGCGCGCACCTCCCGGTTGTGGCGAAAGTCCCCGTACTTGTCGTCGCCGACGATCGGCAGGCCCGCGTGCGACAGGTGCACCCGGATCTGGTGGGTGCGCCCGGTCAGCAACCCGACCTCGATCTTCCCCACCTGCTCCCACTGCGCGAGAAGCCGCGTCGTCGTGACGGCCTCCTGCCCGCCGGGATCGACCGCGACCACCCGCTCGTCGCCGCGGCGCCGCCACTTCGCCAGCGGCGCGTCCAGCGTCCCGTGCTCAGGAAGCCACCTCCCCCGCACCAGCGCGACGTAACGCTTCCCCACCTTCCCTTCCCGGAACAGCGCGTGCAGCTCCCGCAGGAAAGGACGGCGCTTCGCGACCATCACAATCCCCGACGTGTCGCGGTCCAGCCGGTGGACGAGCTGCATCTCGGCGGCGCGGTCCTCGCGGGGCTCGCCTGAGCGGACCCGCTCGATGAGCCCGGCGGACACCCCGCTGCCGCCGTGGACGGCGAGGCCGGCCGGCTTGTCGTACGCGACCACGTGCTCGTCCTCGTAGAGCACCGGGAGCGGGTCATCGAACGGGCGAGGCGCCCGCCGCGGCGCGGCGCGCCGCACCGGCGGGATCCTGACCCGGTCCCCGGACGCGACCCGGGAGTGCGCGCCGCGGCGGGCGCCGTTGACGCGGACCTGCCCGGTGCGGATGATCCGGTAGAGGTGCGACTTCGGCACACCCTTCAGGATCTTCGTGAGGAAGTTGTCGAGGCGCTGGCCGTCGTCGCCGGGTCCCGCGTCGACCCAGCGGACACGCCCCCCCTCGGCCGTCTCCGGGGCGGCCATCAGGGGCGCGCGGCCGGCATCGGCCAGGCAGGCGCGGGACCGGCACGCGCGGCTCCGGGAATGGGCAGGGACATGGGACAGGGACAACCGCCGAAACCGGCCGAACATCGGGACAGGGGCAAGTCGGCGGCAGTATAGCACGCGGGGGGCGGGGCGGCCCGGACGCCGCGCCGGGCGGGCGCGGCCGGCCCGCGCCGGCACGGCCGGGCGCCGGCCCGGCGCGGCGGCGGGAATGCGGTTAGAATTGCGGCAGGTTACCACACGCTGGAGGGCGGCATGAAGAGAAGGGATTTCATCAAGGCGGCGGCGGTCGCCGCGCCGGCGGCGGTGGCGGCGCCCGCGATCGCGCAGGGCCGGCAGGAGTGGAAGATGGTCACCACCTGGCCGAAGGACTTCCCCGGTCTGGGGACCGGGGCCAACCGCCTGGCGAAGTACATCACGGACCTGACCGAGGGGCAGATCAGCGTGAAGGTCTACGGGGGCGGCGAGATCGTCCCGCCGCTGGAGTCGTTCGACGCCGTGTCGAAGGGGACCGCGGAGATGGGCCACGGCGCCGCCTACTACTGGAAGGCCAAGAGCGAGGCCGCGCAGTTCTTCGCGGCGGTGCCGTTCGGGCTGACGGCGAGCGAGACGAACGCGTGGATCTACTACGGCGGCGGCCAGGAGCTGTGGGACGGCCTCTACGCGGACTTCAACCTGAAGCCCTTCCTTGCCGGGAACACCGGCGTGCAGATGGGCGGCTGGTTCAACCGCGAGATCAACTCGGTCGACGACTTCAAGGGGCTGATCATGAGGATGCCCGGCCTTGGCGGCCAGGTGATCCAGGCGGTGGGCGCGACCCCGAAGCTTCTTCCCGGGGGCGAGATCTTCACGTCGCTGCAGACCGGCGCGATCGACGCGACCGAGTGGGTGGGTCCCTACAACGACCTGGCGTTCGGGTTCTACAAGGTGGCGAAGTTCTACTACTATCCCGGCTGGCACGAGCCCGGCACCGCGCTGGAGACCTTCGTCAACCGCCGGGCGTACGAGTCGCTCTCGCGCGAGCTGCAGTCGGCGATCCAGGTCGCGGCCCAGGCGGCGAACAACGACATGTACGCCGAGTTCAACGCGCGCAACGGCGAGGCGCTCAACACCCTGGTCGAGGAGCACAACGTCATCGTCAAGAGCTTCCCGCCGTCGGTGCTGCAGGACCTGAAGCGGGTCAGCAACGACCTGGTCGCGGACATCGCCAACAAGGACGCGGACAGCAAGAGGGTCTACGAGAACTTCGCGGGGTTCCGCGACAAGATCGTGCGGTGGACCGACTTCAGCGAGGTGGCGTACGCGACCTCCCGCTAGGTCGCGGCGCCGGCGCCCCGCCGCGGCGGGCGACCTTGCCCGCCGCCGGGGCGGCAGCGGCGCCTGACCCCCTTCCGGGGCGGCGTGTGACACCCGCCCCCGCCGGCGCGCCCGGGTAGCGTGCCGGCCCTGCGCAGGCTGGCCGCGGGGATCGACCGGGCCAACAACCTTCTCGGCCGGGCGGCCGGCTGGCTGCTTGCCGCGATGGCGGCCGTCCTGTTTGTCGTCATCGTCCTGGGATCGATGTTCCGGGTCGGCTACGTCTGGATGCAGGAGCTCGTCATCTACCTGCACGCCATCATCTTCATGTCCGCCGCCGCCTACACGCTGCTGCACAACGGGCACGTGCGCATCGACGTGATCTACGGCCAGCTGTCCCGGCGCGGGCGCGCGACGGTGGACCTCCTGGGCGCCCTGCTGCTGCTGTTCCCGACATGCGGGGCCATCCTTTACTTCTCGCTCGGCTACGTCCTCGACTCCTGGCGCGTCTGGGAAGGCTCCCCGGAGGCCGGGGGGATTCCCGCGACGTTCCTGCTCAAGACCTTCATACTGGTCTTCGTCGTCACCTTCTCCCTGCAGGGGCTGTCGCTGCTCGCCAAGAGCGTCGACGCGCTCCGCGGCGGCGATGCCGGGGAGGACAGGCCCGCCGACGGAGGCCCGCGCCCGCCGCCATGAGCACCGCGATGCCGTTCCTCCTGTTCGGCTTCACCATCCTGGTGCTGCTGATGGGGTTCCCGGTCGCGATCTCCCTGTCGGGGTCGGCGCTCCTGTTCGGCCTGGCCGGGCACCTGGCCGGGCACTTCGACTCGTCGTTCCTCGGGGCCATCCCCGAGCGGATGTTCGGGATCATGCGCAACGAGACGCTGATCGCCGTGCCGTTGTTCGTGTTCATGGGGGTGCTCCTGCAGAAGGGGCAGATCTCGGAGACGCTGCTGGTGACCATCGGCAGGCTGTTCGGCAGGCTCAGGGGCGGACTCGCCATCTCGGTGTGCCTGGTCGGCGCGATCCTCGCCGCGTCGACCGGGATTGTCGGCGCGACGGTCGTCACGATGGGCCTGATCTCGCTGCCGGTGATGCTGCGCTACCGTTACAACCCGCCGCTGGCGTGCGGGGTGATCACCGCCTCCGGCACGCTCGGACAGATCATCCCGCCGAGCATCGTGCTGGTGATCCTGGGCGACGTGATCAGCAACGCCAACCAGAAGGCGCAGCTGTCGCTCGGGAACTTCTCGCCGGACACCGTGTCGGTCGGGGACCTGTTCTTCGGGGCGCTGATCCCCGGCCTGCTGCTTGTCGCGCTCTACCTCGGCTACGTGGTCGCGGTCAGCGTCCTGCGCCCGGACCACGCGCCGTCCGTGATGGCGGACGACGACACCCTCCCCACCCCGGCGGAGATCTTCCGGGCGCTGGTCCCCCCGCTGCTCCTGATCGTCAGCGTGCTCGGGTCGATCCTGGTGGGCATCGCGACCCCGACCGAGGCGGCCGCCGTCGGCACCGTCGGCGCGCTCGCGCTCACGTGGGCCAACCGCACCCTGAAGGCGGACATGTTCCGCGAGGCCATGGCCGAGTCGGTGCGCATCAACTGCATGGTGTTCGTCATCCTCATCGGCGCCAGCATCTTCTCGCTGGTGTTCCGCGGGCTCGGCGGCGACGAGATCGTCACCGAGGTGGTGCTCGACATCCCGGGCGGCAAGGTCGCCGCCATGGTCGCCATCATGGCGATCATCTTCCTGCTCGGGTTCTTCCTCGACTTCATCGAGATCATCTTCGTCGTGGTGCCGATTGTGGCGCCGATCCTCCTCCTGTTGGGTTATGATCCTGTCTGGCTTGGAGTGATGATCGCCATCAACCTGCAGACTTCGTTCCTCACCCCCCCGTTCGGGTTCGCCCTGTTCTACCTGAAAGGGGTCGCGCCGCCGGAGATCCGGACCTGGCACGTCTACCGGGGGGTGTTGCCGTTCATCGTGCTGCAGCTGGTCGCGTTGCTCACCCTATGGTTCGTGCCGGAGCTGGCCACCTGGCTTCCGAAGAGGATATACAGTTGAGCGACCTGCCTATCGGGGAGCCCGTCGAGGGCTGGACCACGCGCCCGCGCCCGGGGCGCGAGCCAATGCGCGGGGAGTGGTGCACGGTCGAGCCGCTCGATCCGGAACGCCACCTGGCGGAGCTCCACGAGAGCAACATGAAGGACCCTGAGGGCGTGATCTGGCGCTACATGCCGTACGGGCCGTTCGACACCATCGAGGCGTACACCGAGTGGGTGCGCTCTTACTGCCTGGGGGACGACCCCTACTTCCACGCGATCATCGCGCGCGACAGCGGCCGCGCCGTCGGGGTCGCCAGCTACCTGAACATCGTCCCGGAGATGGGGACGATCGAGATCGGCCACATCTGCTACTCCCCGGACCTGCAGCGCACCACCGCGTCGACCGAGGCGCTGTACCTGATGATGAGGCGCACCTTCGAGCTGGGCTACCGGCGCTGCGAGTGGAAGTGCGACGCGCACAACGCGCGCTCCAGGCGCGCCGCCGAGCGGCTCGGGTTTGTCTTCGAGGGGGTCTTCCGCCAGGCGGTCGTGGTCAAGGGGCGCAACCGCGACAGCGCGTGGTTCTCGGTCATCGACAAGGAGTGGCCCCAGGTGCAGGCCGCCCACGACCAGTGGCGGGACCCCGGGAACTTCGAGGGCGGAGAACAGAGGCGCTCCCTGGGCGACCTCATCCAAGAGCACCGCGAGCGGGACCGGCCGAAGGCGGACCCGGCCTGAGGGCGACCAGCCCGGGGATTCCCGGCGTCGCGACAGGCCCCGCAGCGGCGCGAAGGCGCGGCAAGGGCGGCATCATCATCCGGACCCGCCCGTTCGAGAATCCCGGCGGGAAGATGCGGGCGTTGCGGAAAAGGCGCGCCGATGCCCCGGCGGACCCGTCGCCGGACACCTTGGCGCCGCAACCGCGGTCACGCGGCGAGACGCTGGCGCGAGGGATCGCCGTCCGGCGGAGCGTGTCGCCCCCCATCTCGGACTTGCGCGAACTGTCGGACTGGGCTCGGGGTGAGCCGCCCCCGCCGTCGCGGCGGGACCACGGAAGGCCCGGGTCAGCGGTCCCGGGATTCCTCCCGGTCCGCCGCCGGGGTCTGGACGAAGATCTCGTCGGGGCGGATCATGTTCAGCTGGTAGCGCGCCATCGCCTCCATGGTCTCGGGGCGCCTCTTCAGGTCCCCGATCTGGGCGCGCAGGAAGCCGTTGTCCACCTTGGTCTGCTCGTTCTCGCGGACCTGCGCCTCGATCTCCGCCTGGAGGCGCACCACCCGGGGAATGCCCTTCTCCTCAAGCAGGATCGTGTGCAACAGGCCGCCCAGGGCGGTGATGGCGCCCACG
>CAZZIL010000072.1:0-4599 GCA_964654265.1 uncultured Gammaproteobacteria bacterium
CGCCCGTCCGTGAGTCCCGCCGGGGTTTGGCGCGGTGTTGCGCCCGCGTTCGACGGGATCCGCCGCATTGGGTCCCGGAGCCCCGTGGGCCAGCCCGTGCGCACCGACAGGACGTTCCCGAGCCTCCGCTCCCAAGGCGTGGCCGCCCCACCCCGCCGGTCGGTCCGCCTCCACCAACAGCGCCAAGCGGTCGATGTTCACTCCGCGGGGATCGGCGAGACCCGCCCGGTGCACGGGTCATGCCGTTTTCCAGACCGCCTTCGCGCCACCCAAGCCTAGCATGCACCAAGCCTGTGTGACGACTGCGGTCGGGTTTTCACGTCGGATGGGAAGAGACGTCTCAACCAACACCGGGGAATGCCTTCGCTAAGCCCCCGGAGAGACACGCCCCGAGCACAGCTGGCGATCATAGGCCCCGCGCGACAGGTCCTCCGCTGTTCCGGAGATGAACTGCACGCGGTTGCTCCCCCCAAGGGCCTTTCTGATTCTGGCAAACTCCCTCTCCCGCTCCGGCGAGTCCGGGAACTTCGACAGCACGCAGATCCGGTCGCACTCCGGTCGCGCCGCGAACTCTGCCAGCATCGCGTTTATCCCATCGTCCTGGAACGAATACCCGATGACTAGGACCTGTCCCGATTCGATCGCAACCTGCAAAAACCACGCGCGGTAGAACCAGTACGGCTCGGGGAACTCCCCGGCCTCCTTCGCCCTTTTGCCGAGAACGACCACCGCCCTCTCGATGTCCTTGAAACCGCGAGGGCCAAGCGCCCACAGCCTGCCGTCCTTTCCGAGCACCCAGTTCAGCGAACCGTGCATTTTGTAGAGGAACACTTGCGTGCCCAAGGCCCCCATCAGGAACCGGATCCTCTCCCATCGGTGCTCCGGGCCGTGACCCGCGAAACCCGTCTCCACCACGTAGCCGAGAAGTGCCAGCAGCTCGACGCAGAGGTCGAAGTTGACGGAGAAGATGTGCACCGGGGAGCGCCGCCGGATTGCGCGCTGGATGAGACGCGCGTAATATCTTGGCGGCCTAAGGTTGGTCCCGTCCAGGTTCAGGCCCTCCCCAATTTTCGCCATCACCGCCCCTCGCAACCTCGGCTTGGCATCGCGGGAGCAGTTCGGCAGCTTCCCTGCCGAGTTGAGCACATCGATCAGCTCCTCCAACCGGACATCTGACGCCTCCACATTGGACCCCCGTCGGCCCGCGGGACGCCCCGAACCGAGCAAGGGACCCATATCCGTACCCAACTGTTCGAGGGCGGCACGGTACGCCTTGCCGTGCACCGGGTCCCTGTAGAACCCATCGTGGATCTTTTCTTGCAGACCCGCGATCCCCGGAATTCCCGCGTCAACGCTGAGGCCTGCACCGACAAAGTAAATCATGCCGCGCGCGCGCTCCCTTCGGTGAGGCCCGGGGCTCGGGGGACGGCACGCCTTGTGGAAGGTGCGGCCCCGTCCGGTTGCAGCATGCGCTCGATCTCCCGAAACCGGGCGCGCTCCTGCGCACCCATGTCGTCACGGGCAAGCAGAACCCTTGTCGCCTCAAGCCAGCTGCCCTCATTCCTGATGTACTGGAACCTCAGGTCCTCCCCGGTTATGTCCGATCCCATGAACAGGTCGACGACCTCGCGCATCTCCCCGGGGGCGGCGCGGGCCAGCTCGACAACCGTGGCGGTGAGACTGTAGTGGAACCTAAGGTTCCCCCCGCTCTTCCTGAGCGTCCCTCTTGCGAGCCGGGCGAGGGTGACGATGTCCATGAGCTCGGCGTGCGCCGCCATCCAGTTCCCGAACTCGGCAAACAGCGACGGCTCCTCGCAGTTCTCCAGCATCCACTCCCAGACCGCGGGCAGGCACCTGCGCATGTGGTCGGTCGTGCGGGGTTCCCGGCTGCCAACCCGCTTCCCGACGACCTCGACGAACTCCCTGAGCTGCCTGGTGTTGCGCTTCCCGAGGAACTCCATGAGCAGGGGATCTTCAGGACCGAAGGCCTCGCACTCCATGCAGGCGAGGGCGAAGTGCTCGGCGATTCCCAGCTCGTAGTCGGTGTACCACCGGGGGTTGTGCGGCTTGTCCTGCCGTCGGTCAAGGGCCAGACCCCGTCTGTAGAGTTCCCTCACCTCGGGGACCGTGAACACCTTGGCGTCAGGAAGGGTTGCCTGGAGATAACCAGCCCACGCCGCAACAAAGCGGTCACGCCTGTCTGCACGCTCGGGGAATATCTTGGGGAGGTGCCTGATCGTCCAGCTCGGGTCGTACTCATGAAGGGACGGGACCGAGTTCCCGAGGTGGACCATCGAGGCACAATGGTCCTCTCCATCGATGAAGTCCTCCAGAAGGCTTCTGACGTCCCCGGGGATCACCTCCCGGGCGCCGATTTGCTCCCTCTGGCGCAGGTAGGCCATGAGCATGCGCAAGACATTCACCCGCATTGCCACGGTGTGCTCCACATACGCCACGCCGCTCGCCAAGTCCTTCGCCGTGCTCGCCGGCGGTCGCTCGGAGGCGAACGTGAAGGTGAACCTTGCCAGCCGGACGACCAGATCGCCGTGCTCCTTGGCGACAGGCTGGCCGAGGTGCTCATCCAGGAGCACCCACCCGATCTGTTCGCAGGACCGGGCAAGAACGCCATCCCATCCCATGAAGGGGTCTATCGGCCCGCTGGGGTCCGGCTTGTTCTTGGGGAAGGGGGACGCCTCCCCCGAGTCGAGGAGACCGGGGAGCATCCTGAACAGGGGCGCCCAGTCCGTCTTGCGCAGGACCGACGCGTCAGACCGGGTCGCGAACCGGATCGAGAACGACAGCTCCGCCATCTCGGCCGCAAGCGCATCGCCGGTCGGGTCCGCCTCTCGGTCAAAGACCAGCACCGGACCCGGCGCGCGAACACCCTCTCCGTCCACGGGAGGCCTGCTCTCCGCGCCCCGCTCCGGTGGAGAACTCCTGTTGTCGGCAGGTGCCCCGCGGTCATCGGTGGGACGCCGACGAACGTCCTGCCCGGGAGGAGTCTTGAGGGCGACGCCGCCCAAGGCCGTCCCGCCGCCGGTGTCGTGGGGAAGCCCCCACACCGCTTCCCACAAGCCGGCCATGAAGTCGGCGAACTGCCTGCCTCTCTCTTTCAGGATCGCGCCCATCTCCGACCTCTCTTCGCCCTTGCGTCCCATTATAGCCCCAACGCACCCAAGGGGCAAGGCAGGTGTGCCCGGCGCGCTCCCTTGCTGTTGCCGACGGTGAGTCGATCACGGCGGTGCGCGCGCACCCGCAACGACACCAGGCTGACAATGGCGCATCGGCGCCCCTTGCCAGTCGATGTGTCTTCCTTCCGTTGCCTGACTGCGCTGCGCCCCCGGTGTCGGCTCACCGGGCGTGACGCCCAGTCCTCTTCGCGGTCGAGGCGGCGGCTTCGTCGACGCTTGCTGTCGCGCGCCGCCCGGGTATGGCAGGTGCGGCAGGCGACGCAACACCGTCCCCACCTCGGGCACGGCCGCAACACCACGCCCCCGGCCGGGGTTGCGCGCAAGAGGGGAAGTCGCCAGGCCGCGGGATGCCCTTGCCGCGGCCAACACCACCCGCAAGCGATGCGGCATGCGAGACCCCTGCGCCAGCCTCCGCGGCGCGGTTGACCGACCTCGCTCCCGGGGGTGGTCACGTTGCCGTTGTCTCCGTGCGACAAAAGCGGGTCGACAACGCGTCCCGCGCCGCGCCGCGCAGACGATGCCCTGCGCGCCCATCACGCCGCACCAAGAAAGGCAAACCCGGACGCCGGAGAGCGCGCCTCTGACGATGCCACCGCCCCCTTCCCAGTTCCGCGAACACAGTACCCGTCTCGGCAACAGCAAGGCAGAAAGGCCACGGCATGGGCTTCACAGTGGCCGGGATGCGGCTCCGCCACCTGCCGCCGTGTTCGCGGAGACAGGCAACCGAGTCGCCTGCCGCGAGCAGGGTCTCAACGTCCCGGCCGGCGGCGGTTTTCGAAGGGCGTCCCACGTTCGCCGAAGCCCCTCGCGCGGGGACCCACCGGGTCGGGCCTTGCCTCGCGACCATCAGGATCCCGGCAGGCAGTCGCGCCCCACAACCAACCCGGGGACCGTCATGGCGCGGCACGGCAATCTGCACAAGGAGGACGTGAAGACGCCGCCGGATCCGTCTCGGCGGCTGGCCGTCGCCGAGGTCCACGCGCGAACCGGCGTGGGCAAGCCGACGTTGGCAAGGTGGCAACGCGAGCTGTCAGAGGACGGCGGGAACGCCGTCGCGGATCCGTCGGCGCCGCCTCGGCCGCGGCTGGTGACGCTGGCGGATAGCGCCGACCAGCTGATGCGCGAGGCGGAGGAGGTCTGCTGCCGCGAGCACGGGGTGTCGCGCGGGCAGATGGAGGGAACGCGTGACATGCTCGCCGGCGGCGGGCGGGCGAGACATCGCTGACGCCACGGGGACGGGACGCCCCGACAAGCGGGCCGCCGGGGAAGGAAGAACCCGACCGATCGGCGCGAGGAGATGTTGCGCACCATCGCCGAGACGCAACACCGCGTCACCACGCCGGAGCGCGCGTGCACGCGGGCAGGGGTCAGCGTGCGCAACCACCGGGTGCCGGAAGGCCCTTGGCGG
>CAZZIL010000073.1:0-1534 GCA_964654265.1 uncultured Gammaproteobacteria bacterium
GGGGATAGGACCAGCGGACCACATCGCTGGGGCCGAGCAACAGGGGGTGGCCGCCGACGGTCAGGATGGTGGGGCCGGTCACGTTCGTGGCAAGACTGACTCCGACCACGTAGATGCCCGACGTCGACTCGACCGTGCAGAAGGGATCGCTGTTGCACCGGCCCAAGGATCTTTGTGCCCCCCCGCTCATGTCGTAGGTTGTGAGGCCGGAATTCCGGGTCTGGACCGTGAGGGGAGGCGCGCTGTCGCCCGACTGGAGCGGCGGATCCAGCGAGAGCGTGACGAACGCCGCGACTTGGCCGCGCGGCGCATCGTATGGCGGGGCTGGCAGGACAAAGGAGTACGTCGGCGGTGTGCCGCCGCGCGCCCCCGGCTCCGGGTCGGCCTGTCCCAGCGCGATCCCCGGTGGCAAGGCGAACAGGAGAACGGCGACCGCGGCAAGCCCCCGCCACCGCACGCAGGGGACCTTCAGGCTGTCGGCACCGCGCGGGCTGCCTGCCACCGCGCCCATGGCGATGCCGACAAGCCAGCTACCCCCACCCCCTAGTGCAAGACATCGCGCCTCTCACGCTCGCATTCACGGCGCATAGCATAGCACAACCGAGGGGCCTGTAGACGTACAGCGGTCTCAACGGCGGAACCGCCCGTCCCGGTCGGTGCGCGCCAGCCGGGACGCGGCCTCGGGGGCGCCTTCGCTGGCCGGGGTCTGTCGCCCTGTTTCCCGGTCTTGGGTGCCCCCTGTGGACCTTGCAGGGCGGGCGTGTTGACTCGCACGGCGACTTGGCGTCGGGCATGGGTTCGCCGATCCGGCCGCCTGCCCGGCACGATCCCCGGCGGGCATGCCACCGTTGTTGCCATGCGCCTCACGGTCGGTCCCGGCGAGGGGGCGCCGCCC
Source organism: uncultured Gammaproteobacteria bacterium (assembly GCA_964654265.1). GTDB lineage: Bacteria > Pseudomonadota > Gammaproteobacteria > Tethybacterales > CBDBMS01 > CBDBMS01. The sequence continues at coordinate 896 of CAZZIL010000073.1, forward strand.
GGGGCAGGTCGGGAGACTGGCGCGTTGCGCCGCGCGAGGTCGCGAACGGCGAGGCGGGGACCTTCCGGACCGGAGACGTTGCGGAAGTCGGGCGAACCGGCCCTGGGCGCGGGGGGCGGCGCCTGGTCCTCGGCCGGTTCCCGACCGCAGGTGACGCAAGGTGTTGCCGGGGCTGTCCGCGCGCCCGGCCGGGGCACGACCCAACGCATCCAACGGGAGCGTCTCCGTCGAACGATCCCCGGGAGAACGTCGCCCGTGTGATTCCGGTCGCCCGCCCCGGAGTGTCGCGTGCGCGCCGGGCGGATCGGCCGCGGCGGCCGCGGCGCGCGGCAGGTTCCGGAGACCCCGGCGGGGCCACATGCAAGTCCGCGCCCGTGTTGCGCGGCCGCGATCCTGCCGCGGCGGTCACCGTCGCGCGCCGGAAGGGGATCGGCGCGCACCGCGCCGCGGAGGGCGATTTCCGCGGAGGCTCTGTACTACAAGTCTGTGGGCGAACCCTACAAGGGAGGTAGCACTGCGGCGTTGCACTCCCGTCAATGCACCCACTTGGGTCGCCCACCGCAAGTGATCGGTTTGCTTCACCACTTCTCCTATGAACTCAATCGGTTATGGGATCCGCCCACAGGCTCTTAGAGCAGA
>CAZZIL010000074.1:0-2328 GCA_964654265.1 uncultured Gammaproteobacteria bacterium
CGGCCGCCTCTCCCAGGCGACATGGAGTGTCCTGAGGGTGGCCCCGGGCACAAGGTGCATGAGGTGCGATGGCCAATACTCCACGTCCGACGTGGTGCAGGAGCGGGACGGGACGTTTGACGACCCTGCGTACCTGAATCCGGGAGGCGGCGGGAGCGGTCAGGGGATGCCTGTCAACCAGAACGTCATCTCGTTCAGCGTGTGCCTGGCCGGGCTGATGGTGAACGAGATGGTGCGGTGCCTGATCGCGGAGAGGTGGTGGCCGCCCACGGGTCCGAAGACCACGTGCCGCTTCATCACCAACACCCAAGAGTCCGGTGACGAGCGGGAGTGCAGGCCAAATTGCGAGGTGCGAGCCCGGACAGGGATGGGGGACGGGTATCGATACCCGTTCCTCGAGTCGGGGCCGGATGCCCCGACCAACCGGGAACCAGGGGGCATGACCAGCCTCCGGTCGTGGCCGGCAAGAATCTGGGGTTCGACGCAATGAGTGCCATCACCCAAATATCGCTGGAGAACATCCGTTGCTTCGGGAAGAGGCAGGCGGTCGCGTTGCCGCGCATCACGGTCTTGGTCGGCGAGAACAGCACGGGGAAGTCGACGTTCCTGGCCTGTTGCCAGACGCTGGCCGAGCTTGCGCGCAACGACAGGGACTCTTACATGCCGTTCAATCGCCCTCCCTTCAGGTTGGGAGACTTCGAGCGGGTTGCGAGGGACGGCTGCCGGGAGTTCGAGCTGGGCGGGCATGTCGGAGACCTGAAGATGTGGGTGCGCTTCGCCAAGGCGAGGGGCCATCGGGCGATCAGGGAGGTCGGGGGGCCTTCGGGCGCTCTTGGTCCGGGCAAGACGGCCGATGCGGAAAACTTTGGCATGACCGAGCGAGGCGGGAGGATTTCCGCCGGGGGCCTCGGGGCCTTGGAGTTCACACGGCGCGGCGACTCTTGGAGGATGAAGGGCCCCTCGTTTGGGCTTTCCCTTGCCGTGTCCCGGCTTCCGCACCGGGAATTCACCCGGTGGCTTGGGAAAGCGATCCGTGCCGGCGAATTCCCGGAATGGGGAGATACCGGGCAGGCCAAGGGCGTCAAGAACGGGGAGTTTGCCGGGCTTTGCAGCCATCTCGCGAGGCTGTCGGTGGCGCTGAACGAGACCGTGCCCGATGTGAGAGCCGTCTCGCCTGCGTTCCCGTTGCCGCAAGACTCCTATGGGCGCCATCCGTTGTTCCCCGCCCAGCGCGCAACCGGAAAGAGGGTGGAGGCGATGATGAGGCGGGTCCGGGCAGCGGGGAAGGCTCTCGGGCTGTTCTCCGGCATTCGCGTGAGGGAGCGGGGTTCCGAGCATGTGCTGGAGGTGAAAGCGGACGGTTGCTGGCGCAACATCTCCGATGTCGGGCTCGGGGTGCACAGGGCCGTCCGGACCTTGGCTGTGATGGCGGAATCGCCGACAGGGACAGTGCTGATGCAACAGCCTGAGAGACAGCTGCACCCGCAGGCGGAGGCGGCCCTCGGCCAGCTGGTCGCCGAGTCGAGAGGGAGGTTCGTTGTCGAGACCCATTCCGACTTCATCCTTGACCGCCTGCGGGTCTGTGTCAGGAAGGGGGTGATTTCCCCGGAGGATCTCGGGATACTCTGGCTTGAGAAGCGAGCCGGCCGCACCCGCATCCACAGGGTCGCGGTGGACGATCGCGGAAAAGTGGCGGACCCCCCGCGCGGCTACCGGAGGTTCTTCGGGGAGGAGACCCTTAGGGTGCTGGGTTTTGATGAAGACGAGGAGGACGAGTGACATGTGCATGCGGGTGCTCGTCGACAGCAACTCGTTGCACTTCCTGACCGAGGGCAGGAAGGAGGACAAACGACTGGTCAAGTGGATCACCGACGGGCACGGGATACTGTGCCACCCGAGGCGCGGGAAGTTCCGGGATGAGATGGGGAGGAACCTCGACTTCGACCAGCTGGTCAGGAGGCTGGAGAGTCTGGGGAACACCCGGGTTCCGTCAGCCGGGGAGATCGCGGGGGCAAGGCAAGTCCTAGCCGGGGTTCGGGAGGTCGGGGGACTTCAGTCCGATGACGAGCATGTGCTGGAGGTTGTCATCGCGGCAAGGGCGCAGGTGATTGTCAGTGACGACGCCAAGTTCCGCAAGGATGTCGAGACCATCTCGGGGGAAGCCGATATGTCGCCGGTCTTTTACCCCCCGGGTTAAGGAATTAAGCGCAACTGCCCTTGCCGTAGGGGGGTGAGCCGTGCGACAATCGCCCCCGGCGCAAAAAAAGGAGGTCGGATGGCGAAACTCACCCTGGGGCAACGGCACAAGATCGAGGCCCACTTTCAAGA
>CAZZIL010000075.1:0-1722 GCA_964654265.1 uncultured Gammaproteobacteria bacterium
GGAGGTCGCGATCAAGCCGGCGCTGGTGTCGCTGCTGGACAAGTCGCCGGTCGTCCTGATCGTGGACGAGGCGCACGAGATGCCGGCCGAATCCGGGGCGGAGCTGCTTCAGACGGCGCAGGACCTCATGCTGATGATGGGGCGTCCTCTGCTCTTTGTGCTGGCGGGGACCCCGGGCCTTGCGACGAACCTCGGGACAATGCGGGCCAGCTTCTGGGAACGTTGCACCCGGTTGCGGATCGGCCGGCTGGAATCGGAGGAGGCGGCCCGGAAGGCCTTGGCCGACCCGGCTTGGCGCCGCGACCGCCCGATCAGCGACGACGCCCTCGCGCTGCTTGTCAAGGAGAGCCAATGCTATCCGTTTTTTGTGCAGATACTCGGGTACTTCGCCTGGGAGGCGGCGACAAGGGCACGAAATTTTGACGGCATCACGCTCGCGGACGCCACGGCAGGCTTGGTCGAGGCGAACGAACGGCGGGCAGAGCTCTATCTGGGCCGCTACCGAGAGGCAAAGAGGCTGCGAGTCCTGCCTGAGGCCAAGGCGGTGTCGAGGGCGATCATCGCATCGGGGAAACGCGCCCGCATCACGGACGGCGAGTTGGACAGGATACTGGCGGAGACGGCCCCGTCCCACGGGTCGTCCCCCGACACGGCCTCGGATGCGCTCGTCCGCCTGGGACTGATCTGGCAGACACCCCACAACGAGTGGGAGCCCGGCATCCCGTCGTTGTGCGGGTATTTCGCGCGGCGCGCCGACGAGTGACCAGGGGCGGCGCCGGGCGGGCAACCTGCCCGCCAGCCGCCCGCACAGCACAGTGACAAGGTCCGCGCCCAATGGCGCGGGTGTCGGCGTGTCCGACGTGAAATCGCCTTCCGTGCGTGTTGCGCGTCGATCACCGCCGGCGCGCGGCGGCGACCGCCGCGGCGGGAGCAGACCTGCGCGCCGGCCCGCCGGGGGCTGTCGGAACCCGCCCGTGTCGCGCGCCGCGGTCGTCGCGGAGCGCCCGCCCGGCACGCATGCCCCCGCCGGCATCCGGCCCGGCGGACCGCATGCGTGCGCCACTCCGCGGTGGGCGGCCGGGATCGCGCGCGGACGGCGCTCCCGCCGGGTGCGTTGGGCCGTGCCGAGCGCCTGGTGCGCGGACAGCCTCGATGTTGCCTTGCGCCGCTTGCGACCGGGAACCGGGCGCGACCGGGCGTCGCCTCCGCTCCCAGTCCCCCCGACTCCCGCAACGCCTCCGACCCTGCAGGTCTGCTCGCCGCTCACGACCGCGTGCGACCCGCCGGTCTCCCGGCCTGCCCGGGTGGACCCTCTTGCGCCGGGACCGATCAGGGCGCATGCCCGCGGGGATCGTGCCGGGCAGGCGGCCGGACTCGGCGAACCCGTCAACGATGCCAGGCCGCCTCGTCGGACAGCGTGCGTCCGCCCCGGCAAGACCCGCACCGACTCAACGCCGCTGGCGCCGGCCATTCCGTCCGCGAACCGCTTGGCGGGGTGGCCGGCCGGGTGGCGCCGGTGTCCCTGGCCCTTCGGGACGCGTTGCCGCGCCCGCGAGGCGGGGCGGACCCGCCCACCCCGGAACCGGAAGACCGGAACGCCCCCAACCGACACGCACGCCAAAGGTCCCGCAACGGTGACGCGTGCCCCTGCCGGGTCTTTTGGGTTGTCATCGGGTCACGAAACACGCAAAAGGCCCGTTCACCCCGGACATGGGGGCCGCC
>CAZZIL010000076.1:0-1758 GCA_964654265.1 uncultured Gammaproteobacteria bacterium
CGACGCCCTCGCCGGCGGCGGCGGCACCGAGTTCGCCACGTTGCAGACCCAGCTGGAGACCTGGATCAAGGGCGGGCTCGGCAAGACCATCGCCCTGGCGGCCGTCGTCATCGGCGCCGTCCTCTCGGTCGCGCGCAGCAACCCGTTGCCGATCCTGTCCGGGATCGCGTTCGCGATCTTCGAGCAGTACACCCCGGACATCATCGGCGGCATTCTCACCGGGCTGGTCTGACGGTGTCGGACCCGACAATCGAGACCCGGGTGCCGCGGTCGCTTGACGAGCCGATGCGCATCCTGTGGCTGGACTTTCCCCAGGCGATGGTGGTGCTGCTGTGCATCGGCGTCGGCACCATCTTCGGGTCGCTGATGGCCGGCGCCGGGATCGGCCTGGGTCTCTCCTACGCGTATGGGCGCCTGCGCGCCGGGCGCCACCCGATGTGCCCGGTGCACCTGCTCTACTGGCATCTCCCGCCGGTGGCGTTGCGCTTTCGCGCGACGCCGCCGTCGCACGTGCGGCGTTACCGGGGATAGGGGAACGGCATGCCTGTCGACGGCGGGACGGACGCGGAGCTGGGCCGCATGCGGCGCCGGGCGCGCCACCTTCAGCTGGTGTCGGTCGCGCTCGCGGTCGCGCTGGCGCTCTTGGCGCTCGCCATGGCGCGGCTGTCCGCCCGGTCGGTCCGCACGGTGCTGGTGCCGCCCGGCCTCGGCCAGAGGGTGTGGGTCGAGGACGGCCGGGTGTCGCCCGGCTTTCACGCCGAGTGGGGGGCGTACCTCGCGTCGCTCGCGCTGTCGGCGACGCCGGCGTCGGTGGACCACCAGAACCGCCTGCTGCGGCGGCACGTCTCCCCGGCGGTCGACCGGCCCTTGGCCGCCGAGCTCGACGCCAACGCGCGGCGACTCAAGGAGCTGGGCGCCGCCACCTTCTTCTCGATCACCCAGGTTCTGGTGCGGCCCGACCGGCGCACGGTCGCCTTCGTCGGCTTCCTCTCGACCTACGTCAACGACCGCAAGGTCAGCGAGCGCCAGAGGAGCTACGCGCTGGAGTTCGAGGTCGTCAACGGGCGCCCGCTGCTGCGGGCGTTCTTCGAGACCTCCGTCCACGACCCCTTCGGAGACAACGATGAGAATCCCGACCTGTTTGGCGCTGGCCGTCGCGGCGGCGCTCGCTGACCCGTCCGCGCGCGCGGACCAGGACGTGTTCTTCCCCGGGAAGACGCGCGTCCTGGTCTCTGCCGAGGACCTCAACGTCCTCACGGTCGAGCGCGGCCGGATCGACGGCGCCGTCGCCAACGAGGACGAGCTGAACCTCGTGCGCCGCGACGGCCGGCTCTACTTCCGCCTGGTCTCCGCCGAGCGCGCCGTCCCGCTGTTTGTCGAGGTCGGGCGCGACGGCGCCGAGCCCGAGCTGTACACCCTCCTTCTCCAGCCGGTCGTCGGCCTTTCCGCCGAGCGTGTCGTGATCCGCGACCGCGGGCGCCCGGCGCGCGCCGCCGGTGACGACGGCGACGGAGATGCAGGGACGCGACCCGCGCCCCTCCCCGGAAGGGCGGTCGGCCCGCGCCTTCGGGACATCAAGCGTCTCGCGCTCGCCATGGCGCGCGACTGGGAACTCGACGGTTACGACATCGACCGGTCCGCGCAGCCCGTGCGCTCGTCGCTCACCGACGGCGTGCGGGTGGAGCGCGTCGCCGCCTACCGGGGGACGGATCTCGACGGCGAGACCTGGACGGTGCGCAACATCGGCGACCAGCCGCT
>CAZZIL010000077.1:0-2174 GCA_964654265.1 uncultured Gammaproteobacteria bacterium
CCAGATGGTTGGGGTCCAATCCTGGGGTTGCTTGGGCACTCGCTCGGACCGGCGTTGCGTCGGGTACCCGCCGAGCCGTTTCTTGACCCGCCGTGGAGCGGTTTGCCCACGGCTGGACACTGTCCGCTCTTGGCCGATCTCCCCCACCGCGTCATTGGCGGCCTTTCGCGCCGGTTGCCTGTGGGGGGGAAACCCCGGAGCTCCCGAGGCTTCGCCTGACCACCCGGGCCGCGTGGGTGAATGACAGCCGGTCGGGGTCGATGTCCTCCCTCAGCGCCGACTTGTGGATCAACGTCCGCACCGCATAGTGCGCGAGCATCAGGCCGTCAATCTCTTGCCGAACCAAGTCGGGGGTGCGGCTGCGCAGGACGCTGCGCCCCTTGAGCATGTGCGTCTTGATCTCGCCGTGGGTGTTTTCGATCTCCCAGCGCTCACGGTAGAGGGCCGCCAGCTCCAAGGCGGGCGCGGCCTGCGGATCCATCAGGGAGGTGACCAGGCGGTACACCCTGTTGGGCTGGTTGGGGAGCGTGTACTCGACCACCCGAACCGGGCAGGAGCCGTGGCTCTTGTTGCGGTCGCGCCCGCTGCCCCGAAGGGTGCTACGGTATGAGCCGTCCGCGTAGACCTCCTCCACGGGAAGCCGCAGGTTGCGCTTCGCCCGCCACAGCAGCTCGACGCCCTGCTCGCGGGCGCGCATCCACAAGGGGAAGCCACAGTAGCCGCGGTCGGCGAGCAACAGCATCCCCCGCGACAGGCGGGGCAACAGCGCCTCCGCTTGGACGACCTCGCTCTCCGACACCGGGCCATGGCGCCAGGCAAAGGACGCGTGCGTGCCCAGCTCGGTCAACATCGTCAGCCGAACCTGCGGGAACGCCGCCTCACCCCGCGCCGCGCCGGGCAAGCCGAATGTCTCCCGGTTCCCCTTCTCGTCCAGGACATCAAGCGTGGTGCCGTCCACCCCGACCAGGCGCAAACCGTTGTACCAAGCCCCGCGGGTGTCGCGCTTGGCCAACGGGCGCACGCGACGGTCGCGCAACACCTCGAGGGGTCTCGCCCCCACGCGCGCGCGTGCCTGTGTGATCGCCGACTTGACCGGCATGTCCCCCGGCCCCGGCCGACCCGCCAGGCGCAACCCCTCAAGCACGCAGCGCAGCACCTCCCGCATCGACGCCTCGGCAAACAGGCCGAGACACATCACGAAGTAGACCGTCACCTCGGCAGGCAGGCTGCGCTGGCGCCGGGTGCCGCGCTTGGCGGCCGACAGCGCCTTCTGAACCGCCGACAACGGATAGACGCTCGCCAAGACGCTTGCACCCATGTGATCCATGAAGTGGGGGCCGGGCTGGAACGTTGCAAAGGGACGGGACATGGTTGACCTCGAGGTTCTGAACGCCCAAGTATACCACATCAGAATAAACTGAACGGCATTGGGTCCAGGCCCTCGCGCACGAGGGCCCACAGCTTGTACAGCATCCACTGGCTGCACGCGGCGGTCGTCCCCAACACCGGCCGGGCTTTCTCCCCCTCTATGTCGGCATCGGTCTCGGCCACGGTCGCGTAGTCGACCGTCACCGTCGTCCGCTCGGTCCCGGCCGGGTCGAACATCATGCTCTTGTACATCGTCGCCTCCGGGAACGACCTCAGGTGCATCACCAAGAGCTTCTTCTCGGGGAACTTGCGCAGCCACGGCTGGCCATCGTCAAGCATCTCGGCATCGGCCAGAAGCCTCGACAGGAGCGCCTCGCGGGCGCGGGTGCGCGACGCCCGCGCGTTGGCGGCGTGGTAGACGCTCAGCGTGAGGCTCGTGCACGCCCTGGGCGGCATGTCGTACGTCGGCGGATCGCCGGGTCCCCGAATCATGCCCGGTCTCCGCGGCCTGTCAGCCGGGCGCGCCGGTCCGGGTGCGTTTCGACCGCTGGCGCCGCGGCCTCTCCCGGGATTTCCGTCCGGCCCATGGCGCGCATTATGCCAGCCGCCTCCCCGCCCGCTGACCGACCGGGCGCACCGCCCGATGTCGATGGGACGCCGGCAGTCGACGGCCGTCGCGCGCGCCGTTTCTTGCCGCGCCTGATCCGGGAGCTCGCCGGCCGGCGCGCCCGGAGCCGCCCCCGCGCCAAGAGGCGGGCCATCCTCGCGCGCTCGGCCTGGTCCGGTCCGTCCACGGGGGGTGGAGT
>CAZZIL010000078.1:0-26035 GCA_964654265.1 uncultured Gammaproteobacteria bacterium
GAGTCGTGGACCTTTTCCGGGGAATTCACCGATGTTTCCCTGCACCTGTACAACGAGTGGGGCGAGATACAGAGGCAGGCGTTGTCCGCCTGACGTATGTCCTGCGGGAGATGTGTCGGGTTCGTGCGGGATCCCCCGGCGTTCTTGGGCGGGGAGTTGCGCATCGGGGTCCCGTCGTGTGCGCCGCGCCCGGGGATGGCGTCCCGACGTGCCGCTGACGGGGCTTCACCTGCGCGGGGTGCTTCCGCGCCCGATGCGCATGGCGTCGTGAGGCCGGGGGAACCTCCCGTGACGTGACACAGCCCGGTGCCCGCCGCGACCGCGACCCCCAAGGGGGGAGTGCGCCGCGGGGCGCGTGGTACAATGCCGACGAAGGGGTGAGATGATGGTCTTCGGGATTCGATGCGACCGGCGAGCGGTGATGCCCCCGGGCGTTCCCGGCGGCCCGGTCCCCCTGGGATCGTTGCCGCGGCGGTGCAACGCGCACGGTCCCTCATGTTTTCCGGTCGGGGCGACGCTCCTCCGTGGCCGGGGAGGTCTGCCACCCATGGGCGGGATTCGTCAGGGAGAGTGCCATGGCCGATAGGGAGATCGCGGGCGCAACCGGGGGCGCCGTGCGCGCAGTCCGGCTGCCCAAGGTGGAGGTCCGCGGGCAGAGGAGGCATTCCCGGCGGCATCGGAGGGACACGGCCCGCGCGGTCCGCGGACCGGAGAGGCGTCTCCGCTCCCTCCAGAGGTTGCTTGACGGCGCGCGGTCGGTCTTCTCGAGGCGGGAGGGCCCGGAGAAGACGTACGAATACCTGATGGGACTCCTGCCTTGGGCGCGGGAAGAGCGAGAAGATCGCGACCTGTTGGCACAGGCGGACTGGAGCCCTGTCGTCCAGCTGCTCATGAGGATCCGGCGGTCGGGTGAAAGGCACCCCTTCGAGTCAGGCGTATCGGGCCCGACGGGGGACAATGGCATTGGCGACTGGCTGGGTGTGCACTGGGGCATGGCCGCCCTGATCGCCCACTGGTTTCGCGAGGGCGATGCGTTGGCCGTGAGACTGCACGCAAGACACGGCGACGAGGCCTTCGGGATCATGCGGTACCTTCTCGAGTTTTCCCACCGAGAGTTTCCGGTCAGGGGGGACGACTATGTGAGGACCAACGCCGAGACGACTCGCGAGACGCTGTTCCGAGCCTTCATGGGGCTTGCCCGCGTCGAGTGCCGGACCCCGGAGGGGCGCGCCGCCGGGATTCCCCCGCACCTGAAAGGCTTTGGCGAGGCCATTCTCAAGGGCGAGATGCCTTGTCGTGAGATGACATGGTATGGTGGGCGCGTCTCGGACCTGTACGCGCTGGACGCGGCCTGGGTGCGGGAGATGGTCCCCCGTTTTTTCCCGTCCTCGGCCGCGAAGGGAAGGCGCTTCGTGGCGGCGTGGGAAAGCTTCCTCTCGGTCGATTTCCATCCGGGGATGTTCTCCGACCCCGTCTTTCGGCGACTGTACCGGCGGGGGCTGGGGCTGACCGTCGAGGACGCGTACAACCCGGTCCTGCGCGACCCGGAGGACGGGATCGGCCGGCACCTTGCGATGGCCTACCTCTACGTCGAGGATTTCGGCTTTGACGACACCCTGTTCAGGCACTTCCGGAAGAGGCGTTCCCGCACACAGCACGACGGGTTCGTTGATTTGGTGGGCGAACTCATCTGGGCCCCGCGCCCTAGGTTGCCCGGGTTCGCGGGCAAGCGTGTGCTCGAGTTCTGGGAGTGGATGCTCGATGATGACGACGCGGACCCGGACGTCCTGGCCGGGTTCGGCCGGTGGGCTTTCCTGCCGAGAGGGTTGTTTGAGCCGGCCCATCTTGCCCGGCTGTTGCGCAGGACGCTGGAGAAGACGGCGGGCAGGCTGGGCGATTCCCGGGGCCTGCGGCTGGCGGTGGGCGAGTTTGCCGAGGTCGCGCCCCATGACACCATAGCCATCCTTGAGCGCTTCTTCAGCAGGGAGAGGATGTGGGAGTACCCCCACCGGGAGAGTCTGTATCTGACCTACCGGGACCCTTGGGATGCCGCCATCGAGCGGCTGCGGAAAACCCCAGAGACCGCGGAGAGGGCCCGTGCCCTGGGGGGGTTCCTGCACCTGGCTGTGTCTCGCGACCGGCGGCGCCAGCAACGCAGGGCAGCCGAGCTGGCGGAGGCGGGGGTGTCATGACGCACCCGCGGGCATGCGCGGGTGTCCACCGCTGAACGGCGCGAATCGGCGAACAATCGCGACGGCGCGGGCGAGGATGCGGTAAAATACTCCCCGGGTCGCTCGCCCAGCGGAAGGAAGCGGCGCGGATGCCTGTCATGCGAGGAACAGAGACGCCGATCCATCCCCAAGGGCTTGCGTCCGGCAAGACCGGGCGTGCTGTTTTCCGGTCGGGTCGGTCACTTTCTCCCCGATGGGTGTGCAGGAGCCCGGTGACGGACGGCGGTTCCCCCTGCGGCAATCGGGGGGTGCCCGCTCACCGGCGGCCTGACACGGTCCCGGTGTCCCTTGCGCGAGGAGAACGGTGGTGAAGGGCAGACCCCCCGTCATTGTCGTGCTCTTGGGGGCGGGGGCCAGCGCCGATGCGGGCCTTCCGACGGCCAGGGACATGCTCCAGATCACTTGGGACCTGCTGGGCAAACAGAGACTCCCGGGTGTTCCTGAGCGCTTGCGCATCAGTATGCACGAGCTCCGAAACGACTGGAAGGGGGGCTTCGAGGGGCTCATGGATCACTTGCGATACGGTTCCGGACTGCCCGGCGACCCGGAGGACAGGATGAGGCTGTACCGGGCGGTGCTTCGCGCCATCGGGGAGCGGCTGCTACCCAAAGACAGGGTGGCCTCATCGTATTTCCGGGGACTGTACAGGCTGTGCAAGGCGCGCGGCGTGCCGCTCTATGTGCTGACTCTCAACTACGATCTCCTGGTTGAGTGGAACGTCTGGCTTGATGCCTGGCTCGAGACCGATTTCCCGGGTTACGGGCCGTCACACACCTGGAAACCCAGGGGGTTCCGAGAAGATTCGGGCCCTGTCTTGCGCCTGTGCAAGCTGCACGGGTCCTCGAACTGGCACAAGGCCGAGAACGATGAGCTGTTCTCGGTGGACCCCCTTGGCCCGATTGACTTCGCGAACGCCGAGCTGGTGTTGGGGTTGATGCAAAAGGCAAGGGGGGAGTTCCCTTACCCGTACAGGCACTACGTGGCGGAGTTCGAGGATCTTCCGTCGGGACTGATTGTCTCGCTCGGGTACGGGCTCGGGGATGGCCACATCAACTCGTTGGTGGGCAACGCCGTGCGGTCCGGGTGGCGCCTGCTTGTCGTGGCCCGGGAAGGGGGTGCGGCCGCCCGAAACCGGAAGGTGGAGGAGGTCCGGATGGTGTTGCGGCGCGACGCCGATCTGGATGACGTGTCCGCGGCCGACAGGATCGTGTGTGCCGACGGACCCGCCGGGCGGTTTCTTGCGGGCTTGCCGGACACACTGGAGCCGTTTTGCGGTTAGGGGGTCTCTCCCGCTTCGGTCCCGGCCGCGCGCCCGGCAGGTCTTGGATGCTCGGGGAATGCAGGGCGCCGCCCTTCCGGTGCCTGTCGCGGCCGCGGTCTCGGATCGGCCCCGGCGAGTTCCGCGTCGGACTTGGGCGGGCGACTCCGAATACCCGGCGGGACGCGCCCGAGCTTGCGCCGCGGGTCGCGTGGTACAATGCCGATGAAGGGGTGAGATGATGGTCTCCGGGGTTCGATGCGGTCGGCGGGCGGTGTCAGGGATGCCCCCGGTCGGCTCCTGCGGTCCGGCTCACGGGGGATCGCGACCTTGGTTGCGCAACGCGCACGGTCCCCGAGGTTTCCCGGCCGGGGTAACATCCCTCCGTGACCAAGGAGGCTTGCCGCCCGCGGGCGGGACCCGCGCAGGAGAGTGCCATGGCCAATAGGGAGATCGTGGGCGCGACCGGGGGTGCCACGTACGTGGCCCGGCCACCCAAGGTCACGGTCCGTGGGTCGGGGAGGCAGGCCCGGTCCGGGGTGGGCCATTCCCGGCAGCCCCGGAGGGGCGCGACGCGCGCAGGCCGCGGACCGGGAAAAAGCCTTCGCTCCCTTCCGGAACTGCTTGACGGCGCGCGGTCGGCCTTCTCGAGGCGGGAGGGGCCCGGAAGGACGTACGATTACCTGAAGGAACTCCTTCCTTGGGGGCGGGAAGAGCAAGGAGGTCGCGACCTGTTGGTCCAGGCGGATTGGAGTCCCGTCATCCAGCTGCTCACGAGGATCCGGAGGTCGGGCGAGAGGCGCCCCTTCAAGCCGGGCTTCGTGGGCCCGACCGCGGAAAATCTCCTTGGCGACTGGCTGGGTGTGCACTGGAACATGGCCGTCCAGATCGCCCACTGGCTTCGCGAGGACGATGCGCTGGCCGTGAGGTTGCACGCAAGGCACGGCGACCAGATCCTCGGGGTCATGCGCTACCTTCTCGGGTTCGTCCGCCAAGAGCTCCCGGGCAGGAGGGACGGCTATTCCGCGGCCAAGGTCACGAAGACCCGCGATGCGCTGTTCCGCGCCTTTGTGGGGCTTGCCCGCGTGGAGTGCCGGACCCCGGAGGGACGCGCCGCCGGGATTCCCCCGCGCCTGAAAGACTTCGGCGAGGCCATTCTCAGGCTCGAGGGGCCTTGCCACGAGATGTCGGCGCGCGGCAGGCACGTCTCGGACCTGTACGCGCTGGACGCGGCCTGGGTGCGGGAGATGGTCCCCCGCTTCTTTCCGCCCTCGGCCTCGCGGGGCAGGTATTTCGTGGCGGCGTGGGAGCGCTTCCTCTCGGCCGATTTCCATCCGGGGATGTTCTCCGACCCCGTCTTCCGGCGCCTGTACCGGCGGGGACTGGGGCTGACCGCCGATGACGCGTACGACCGGGAGCTGCGCGACCCGGAGGACGGGATTGTCCGGCATTTCGCGACGGCCTACCTCTACGTCGATTGCTTCGGCTTTGGCGACGCCCTGTTCAGGCGGTTCCGGGAGGGGCGCTCCCGCGCGCGGCGCGGCGGGTTCGTCGATCGGGTGGGCGAGATCATCCGGGAACCGCCCCGCGGGTTGCCCGGGTTCGCGGGCGGGCGCCTGACCGAGTTCTGGGAGTGGATGCTTGAGGACGACGCGGATCCGGACGTCCTGGCCCGGCTCGGCCAGTGGGGGTTCCTGCCGAGCGGGCTGTTTGGGCCGGGCCATCTTGCGCGGCTGATGCGCGGGACGCTGGAGAAGGCGGCGGGCAGGCTGGACGATCCCCGGGGCCTGCGGCTGTCGGTGGGCGAGTTTGCCGAGGTCGCGCCCCATGACGCCATCGCCATCCTTGAGCGCTTCTTCGGCAGGGAGTGGATGTGTCCGCACTCCCGGCGGGAGGGTCTGTACCTGGCCGACAGGGACCCTTGGGACGCCGCCGTCGAACGGTTGCGGAGGACCCCCGGGACCGCGGAGAGGGCCCGTGCCCTTGGGCGTTTCCTGCGCCGGGTTGTGTCCCGCCACCGGCCGCGCCAGGGACGAAGGGCGGCCGCGCCGGCGGCGTCGGCGTCGTGACGCGCTCGCGGGCGTGTGCCGGGTGTCCGTCGCGCGCCGGCGCGGACCGGGGAGAGGTCGCGACCGCGCGGGCGTGAGTGCCGCGGGGCTCTCGCCGGGCCACCTGCCCGGCGGGGGACCGCCGACGGGGCGCACATCCCGGGCGCGCCCGGCCGTTTGGCTGGCGCCGGTGGCGCGGCGACGGTTGCCGGGCGCGAGCTTGGCGCGTGGCCCGGACGGTTGACCGGGTGAGCGGCCCGTGCCCTGGCGGCGGCGGGCGGTTCCGGGCGGGCAGGGCGCTGTCGCGGGGCGGTTCCGCCCCGGCGGTGCTAAAATCCGCCGCCTATGGGCTACAAACACATCAAGGTCCCGGACGATGGCGAGCGCATCGAGATCCGCAAGGGCGTGCTGGCGGTTCCGCCGCGCCCGATCATCCCGTACATCGAGGGCGACGGGATCGGCATCGACATCACGCCGGTGATGAAGCGCATCGTGGACGCGGCGGTCGGCAAGGCCTACGGCGACGAGCGCCAAGTGGTGTGGATGGAGGTCTACGCCGGCGAGAAGGCGACGGCGGTCTACGGCAAGAACGAGTGGCTTCCCGAGGAGACGCTGTGCGCGATGCGCGACCACGCGGTCTCGATCAAGGGGCCGCTGACGACGCCGGTGGGCGGCGGCATCCGCTCGCTGAACGTCGCGTTGCGCCAGCGCCTGGACCTCTACGCGTGCATTCGGCCGATCCGCTACTTCGAGGGGATCGTCTCGCCGTTGCGCAACCCGGAGAAGACCGACATGGTGGTGTTCCGCGAGAACACCGAGGACATCTACGCCGGGATCGAGTTCCCGAAGGGGTCCGACGAGGCGACCCGGTTGCTCAACTACCTGGTGCACGAGCTGGGGGTGACCTCCATCCGCTTCCCGGAGACGTCGGCGCTCGGCGTCAAGCCGGTGTCGGAGGAGGGGTCGAAGCGCCTGATCCGCCGCGCATTGCAGTACGCGGCGGCCCACGGGCGCACGTCGGTGACGCTGGTGCACAAGGGGAACATCATGAAGTACACCGAGGGCGCGTTCCGCGAGTGGGGCTACGAGCTCGCGCGCGAGGAGTTCGGCGCCGAGCCGTTCGAGGGCGGCCCTTGGCACTCGTTCCAGCACCCGCGCGCGCCGGGGCCGATCGTCGTCAAGGACATGATCGCCGACAACTTCCTTCAGCAGTGCCTGATCAAGCCGCAGGACTTCGACGTGATCGCGACGCTGAACCTGAACGGCGACTACATCTCCGACGCGCTCGCCGCCCAGGTCGGCGGGATCGGGATCGCCCCCGGCGGCAACGTCTCCGACAACGTGGCGATCTTCGAAGCGACGCACGGCACCGCGCCGAAGCACGCGGGCAAGGACGAGGCGGACCCGGGGTCGGTCATCCTGTCGGCCGAGATGATGCTGCGCCACCTCGGTTGGGCCGAGGCGGCGGACCTGATGATCCTCGGCATGGAGCGCACCATCCGCTCGGGGCGGGTCACCTACGACCTGGCGCGCGGCGCCGAGCAGGAGGTCACGGTCGTCTCGTCCTCGGGGTTTGGCAACGACATCGTCTCGCACATTCGCGCCGCCTGACCGGGCCGGGGCGGCGGGCGCCGGGGCGCCCCCCCGCGGCGGCCGGGGCTGACCCGACGGATGGACTACAAGGGCACCCTCAACCTTCCGGGCACGGCGTTCCCGATGCGGGCGCGGCTGGCGGAGCGCGAGCCGGCGATGGTGGAGCGCTGGGAGCGCTCGGACCTCTACGGCCGCATCCGCGCGGCGTCGCGGGGGCGGCCGCGCTTCGTCCTGCACGACGGCCCGCCGTACGCCAACGGCGACATCCACATGGGGCACGTGGTGAACAAGGTGCTCAAGGACGTCGTGGTGCGCAGCAAGTGCCTGGCCGGGCACGACGCGCCCTACCGCCCGGGGTGGGACTGCCACGGGCTGCCGATCGAGCACCAGGTCGAGCGCCGCGGCATCTCGTCGCGCACCGCGCCCGACTTTGTGCGCAAGTGCCGGGAGTTCGCCGCCGAGCAGATCGGGCGCCAGCGCCGCGACTTCGTCCGCCTCGGGGTGCTCGGCGAGTGGTCGCGGCCCTACCTGACGATGGACCCGGCGGTCGAGGCCGGGATCGTCCGCCTGTTCGGCGAGCTGTTCGCCGGCGGGCGCGTCTACCAGGGGGTGAAACCCGTGATGTGGTGCGCCGAGTGCGTGTCCGCGCTCGCCGAGGCCGAGGTCGAGTACCGCGACACGGTCTCGACCGGCATTGACGTCGCGTTCCCGGCGGCGGACGACCGCGAGGTCGGGCGCCTGTTCGGGGTCCCGGACGCCGACGGGATCAGGGCGGCGGCCTGGACGACCACCCCGTGGACGCTCCCGGCCAACCGGGCGCTGTGCTTCCACCCCGGCATCGAGTACGCGCTGGTGCGCGCCCCGCGGGGACACCTCGTGGTCGCGGCCGCGCTGGCGGAAGAGTGCCTGCGGCGCTTCGCGCCCGGCGGGCCGGCCGAGCGGGTCGGGAGGACCGCCCCGGGCGCGGCCCTAGAGCACGCGCGCTTCCTCCACCCGTTCCTGGAGCGCGAGTCGCCCGCGGTGCTCGGCGACCACGTGACGGCCGAGGAGGGCACCGGGATCGTCCACACCGCGCCCGGCCACGGCGAGGAGGACTTCCAGGTCGGGCTGCGCTACGGGCTTCCCGCCGAGGCCCCGGTCGACGGGCTCGGCCGCTTTGTCGACGGCACGCCCCACGTCGCCGGACTCGACGTCTGGGCGGCAAACCCGCGGATCGTCGCGCTGCTGCGCGAGCGCGGGCGCCTGCTGGCCGAGGCGGAGCACCGCCACAGCTACCCGACGTGCTGGCGCCACAAGGTCCCGGTGCTGCTGCGCGCGGCCAAGCAGTGGTTCGTCTCGATGGACCGGCCGGTCGGCGGCGCGACGCTGCGCGAGACCGCGCTGCGCGCGGTCGGCGAGACCGAGTTCTTCCCGCCGTGGGGCAAGGCCCGCCTGGACGCGATGATCCGCGCCCGCCCGGACTGGTGCCTGTCGCGGCAGCGCCTGTGGAACGTCCCGATCGCGCTGTTCCTGCATCGCGAGACCGGGGAGCCCCACCCGCGCACGGCGGAGCTGGTCCGGCAGGTCGCCGACCGGGTCGAGAAGGACGGGATCTCCGCCTGGCGGGACCTCGCGGCCGAGGAGCTCATCGGCGACGACGCGGCGCGCTACGAGAAGTCGCCCGACACCCTCGACGTCTGGTTCGACTCGGGGACCACGCACCGCACGGTGCTGCGGACCGACCCCGGGCTCGGCTGCCCGGCCGACATGTACCTGGAGGGGTCGGACCAGCACCGCGGCTGGTTCCACTCGTCGCTGCTGACGGGCTGCGCGCTTGACGGGCGCGCGCCCTACCGGCAGCTGCTGACCCACGGCTTCGTCGTCGACAGCGACGGGCGCAAGATGAGCAAGTCGTCCGGCAACGCGATGTCCCCGCAGGAGCTGATCCGCACCCACGGCGCGGAGATCCTCCGCCTGTGGGTCGGGTCCACCGACTACTCGTCCGAGCTGGCGATCTCCTCGGAGACGATCGACCGGGTGGTCGAGGCCTACCGCCGCATCCGCAACACGCTGCGGTTCCTGCTCGCGAACGTCTCGGACTTCGACCCGGCGCGCGACGCGGTCCCGGTCGACGAGCTGGCCGAGGTCGACCGCTTCATGCTCGCGGACGCCGAGGAGTGGCGCGCGCGCCTGGCCGGGCGGATCTACCCATCGTACGGGTTCCACCACGCGATGCAGGAGATCCACGCGATGTGCGCCGAGCGCCTGGGCGCGTTCTACCTGGACATCCTGAAGGACCGGCTGTACACGTGCCCGGCCGACTCGCGGGCGCGACGCTCGGCGCAGACCGTGCTGCACTTGGTCACCGGGGAGCTGCTGAAGCTGGCGGCCCCGGTGCTGTGCTTCACCGCCGAGGAGGCGTGGCAGGTGCGCACCGGCGACGAAGACGACAGCGTCATGCTCCACGTGTGGGAGCCGCTGCCGCAGCCGGCCGACGCGGAGGCGCTGCGCCCCAAGTGGGCGCTGATCCTGGAGTGGCGCCGCCGCGTGCAGCGCGCGCTCGAGCCGATGCGCGCCACCGGCGAGATCGGCTCGTCGCTGATGGCCGAGGTCGAGCTGCGCGCGGGCGGCGAGGCGCTCGCGGCGCTCGGGTCGCTCGGCGACGACCTGCGACACGCGCTGCTCGTCTCCGCCGCGCGCGTGTCGGCGTGCGACGCCGGGGAGGAGGAGTCGGTGCGCGCGACCCGAAGCCCGCACCCGAAGTGCGCGCGCTGCTGGCACCACAGCCCGACGGTCGGCGCGGACCCCGCGCACCCGGCGGCCTGCGCGCGCTGCGCGCTCGCGGTCGGCGCCGGCCGCGTCGATGGGCGCGCCCACGCCTGACGCCCCGCCCGCGCCCGGGCGCCGCGGCGCCGCGCGCGGAGCCGCGCTCGCCGCGGCCATCGTGGCCTGCGACCTCGCGACAAAGGCGGCGGTGGCCGCCGCGATGCGCCCGGGGGAGTCCCGCGAGGTGCTCCCGTTCCTCAACATCGTGCACTACGAGAACACCGGCGCCGCTTTCGGGCTGCTCGCCGGCGCCGGCGAGTGGGCGCGCTGGCTCCTGGTCGGCGTGTCCGTCGCGCTGGTCGCCGCGCTCGCGGCCGTGACGCTGAGGGGGAAGGCCCCGCCCGCCGAGCGGCTCGCGCTCTGGATGGTGATCGGCGGCGCGCTCGGCAACCTCCACGACCGGCTGCGCCACGGGCGCGTCGTCGACTTCATCGACGTCCACGCCGCCGGCTGGCACTGGCCCGCGTTCAACCTGGCCGACAGCGCCATCAGCGCCGGCGTCGCGCTCTACGCGCTCTCGGCGCTCATGCCCAGGCGGGATACAATCGCGCCATGACGGCGCAACGCCCCCGGATCATGCTCGCGAACCCGAGGGGGTTCTGCGCCGGCGTCGACCGTGCGATCGAGATCGTGCAGCGGCTGGTGGACCGCCACGGGCCGCCGATCTACGTCAAGCACGAGGTGGTGCACAACCGCTCCGTGATCCGACGGTTCGAGGAGCAGGGGGTGCGCTTCGTCGAGGACCCGGCCGAGGTCCCCGAGGGGTCCGTCCTCGTCTACTCCGCCCACGGGGTGTCGCTCGCCGTGCGCGCCGCCGCCGAGGCGCGCGGGCTCGCCATCCACGATGCCACCTGCCCGCTGGTGTCCAAGGTGCACGCCGAGGTGCGCCGCCTGCACCGCTGCGGGCACGAGATCGTCATGGTCGGGCACGCCGGACACCCCGAGGTCGAGGGCACGCTCGGGCAGGTCCCCGACCGCATCCACCTGGTCGAGGACCTCGGCGACGTCGCCCGCCTGCGCATCCGGGACCCCGCGCGCGTCGCGCTGGTCACCCAGACGACGCTGTCGGTCGACCAGACGCGGGGGATTGTGGACGCGTTGCGGGCGCGGTTCCCGGCGATCCGGCTGCCGCGCACGAGCGACATCTGTTACGCGACGCAGAACCGTCAGGACGCGGTCAAGGCGCTGGCGGCGGAGTGCGACCTGCTGCTGGTCGTCGGTTCGCCCGCGAGCTCGAACTCGAACCGGCTGTGCGAGGTCGGGCGCGACCTCGGGGTCGAGGCCCGTCTGGTCGACGGCCCCGGCGACATCCGCGCCGAGTGGCTCGCCGGGCGCGGGACGGTCGGGCTGACCGCCGGGGCGTCGGCGCCCGAGGAGCTGGTGCAGGCGGTCGCGCGGCGCATCCGGGAGATCCGCCCCGGTTGCGAGGTCGCGGAGGTCCCGGGCGCCGAGGAGAACGTCAGCTTCGCCGTGCCCCGGGCGCTGCTCGCCGCCGGGCAGGGCGCCGGCGCCGGCGCCGATTGACAGCGCCGGGCGGGTCGCGTAGAATTCGCGGTTCCATGCCACAGGCTTCCCTGTCCAGCGATTTCCTGCCCCTTCGGCGCCTGCTTGTCGGCCGCCTGGTCGCGGTGTCGGCGCTGTCGCTGGCGGCGTGGGCCTTCGATCCGGGCGCCGCGCTGGGGATTTTCCTCGGCGGCCTGGCGGTCGCGCTCCCGGAGGCGTTGCAGTACGCGGCGGCGCGCGCCTGGCTGTCGCGGCCGTTGCCGGCGCGCGCGGCGGTGTTCCGGGCGCGCGCGATCCACCTGCAGAAGGTGGCGCTGACGGTGGCGCTGGCGTTCGCGCTGGTGCTGCTGTTGCGCGACGCCGGCATTGGCGCCGCCTGGGTCCCGGCCGGGATGGCGGCGGCGCTCGCCGGGCACGTCGCCCTGGCGGCGTGGCGTTGGGCGTAGCCGGCCATGGCGTCGGAGGGACCGGCCAACCCGAGCGAGTACATCCGCGGCCACCTGCAGAACTGGTCCTACGACGTCTCGACCGGGGAGATGGGCCACGGCCTCGGCGGGCTGTGGGTGTTGCACCTCGACACCCTGCTGTTCTCCGTGGTGTTGGGGTTCGGCTTCGCCTTCCTGCTGGCGCGCGCCGCGCGGCGATTCACGGCGGGGACGCCGTCGACGGGGCAGTGCGTCGTCGAGATGCTGTTCGAGTTCGTGCGCGGCCAGGTGCTCGGGATGTTCCCGACGGCGAGCCGCTTCGTCCTGGTGCTGGCGTTCACGATCTTCACCTGGGTGTTCCTGATGAACCTGATGGACTTGGTCCCGGTGGACCTGCTCGCGGTGATGGGCCTGCACGCGAAGATGGTCCCGACCACGGACCCGAACATGACGTTCGCGCTGTCGTTCGCGGTGCTGGCGCTGATGTTCCACCACGGGATCCGGGCGAAGGGCGCCGGCGAGTTCGCCAAGGAGATGTGCGTCGCGCCGTTCGGCCCGCGCATGCTGCCGGCGAACCTGGCGCTGCGGATAGTCGAGGACTTCGCGAAGTTCCTGTCGCTGGCGATGCGGCTGTTCGGCAACCTGTTCGCGGCGGAGATGATCTTCCTGATCATCGCGCTGCTCCCGTTCTACGCGCAGTGGGTGTTCGGCGGGCCGTGGGCGATCTACCACATCATCGTGGTGCCGTTGCAGGCGTACCTGTTCATGATGCTTGCCGTGGTCTACATCGGCCTGGCGCAGCAACACCACTGACGGGGTGACCCACACACAGACCAACCAAAGGAGACACTGACATGGAAGAAGGCTTGATCAAGCTTGGGGTGGCGATCGGCTTCGGGCTGGCCGCGACCGGCGCCGGGGTCGGGCTCGGGATCCTCGGCGGGCGGCTGCTCGAGAGCATCGCGCGCCAGCCCGAGCTGCAGCAGAAGATGATGCCGGTGTACTTCCTGGCCGCCGGGCTGACGGACGCGGTGCCGATCATCGCGATCGCGCTGGCGATCGCCGTCTCGCTCGGGGTGCTCTGAGCGCGGCGGCGCGCGTTCCGGCCGGGGGGATGACCGCATGAACATCAACCTGACGTTCCTGGGGGAGCTCGTCACCTTCATCGTGCTGGTGGCGTTCATCTACAAGTACGTGTGGCCGCCGGTGATCAACACGATCGACGCGCGCGCCAAGACGATCGCGGACGGGCTCGCGGCGGCGGAGGACGGGCAGCGCCAGCTGCGCGAGGCCGACGCCCGCCGCGAGGAGATGGTGCGCGACGCCCGCGAGCAGGCGACCCGGATCATCCGCGAGGGCGAGCACCGCAAGGCCCGCCTGCTCGAGGAGGCGCGCGCCGAGGCGGAGACCGAGAAGGCGCGGATCATCGACGAGGGGCGCGGCGAGCTCGACCGCGAGCGCAACGCGATGGCGAACGAGATGCGCGAGAAGGTCGCCGACCTGGTGGTCGCCGGCGCGGAGCGGATCCTGCGCGCCGAGGTGGACGCCGCCCGCCACGCCGACCTGCTCGACTCGCTGAGGAAGAGGATCTGACATGGGGGCCGACGCCGCGCTCGCCCGGCCGTACGCGGAGGCCGCGTTCGCCCACGCGCAGGAGGCCGGCTCCTCCGCCGAGTGGGGCCGCGCCTTGGGCCTGCTCGCGGAGCTGGCGGGCGACGCCGGCTTCGCCGACGCGCTGCGCCGCCCCGGCGTCGGGCGCGACCGGCTGTTCGCGCTGGCGCTCGCCGCGCTCGGCGGCGAGGGGGACGTCCCCGGCGACTTCGCGCGCTTCGTGCGCGTGCTCGTCGACAACGGCCGCCTGGGCCAGGCGCCGGGCATCCGCGACGAGTTCGCGCGGCTCCAGCGCGAGCGCGACAGCGTCCTGCGCGTCGAGGTGCGCTCGGCGTTCGAGCCGGACCAGGCGCAGCTCGGCGCCATCGGCGAGGCGCTGCGCGCGCGCCACGGCGCCGGCGCCCGGCTGGAGTTCGACGTCCGCGTCGACCCGGAACTCATCGGCGGCGCGCGCGTGCGCGTCGGCGACGACGTGATCGACATGAGCATCCGCGGCCGGCTGGAGCGGCTGGCGCGCGCCATCAGGCACTAGGAGACGACAGATGAGAAAACTCGACCCGTCCGAGATCAGCGACATCATCCGCGAGAGGATCGGCGGCGCCGACATGGGCGCGGAGTCGCACAACGAGGGGATCGTGCTGTCGAACACGGACGGCATCGTGCGCGTCCACGGGCTGTCGGCGGCGAAGCAGGGCGAGATGCTCGAGTTCGGCGGCGGCGCGGGCGGGCTGGCGCTGAACCTGGAGCGCGACTCGGTGGGCGCGGTGGTGCTCGGCGAGTACAACCGCATCGCCGAGGGCGACCGGGTGCGGTGCACCGGCCGGGTGCTGGAGGTGCCGGTCGGCGAGGGGCTGGTCGGGCGCGTGGTGAACCCGCTGGGGGTGGCGATCGACGGCAAGTCCCCGGTCGAGACCGACCGGCGCGAGCCGATCGAGAAGATCGCGCCCGGGGTGATCGACCGCCAGTCGGTGAGCCAGCCGCTGCAGACCGGGCTGAAGGCGATCGACACCATGGTGCCGATCGGGCGCGGGCAGCGCGAGCTGATCATCGGCGACCGCCAGACCGGGAAGACGGCGCTGGCGGTCGACACGATCATCAACCAGAAGGGCCAGGACTGCGTGTGCATCTACGTGGCGATCGGGCAGAAGGCCTCGTCGGTCGCGACGGTGGTGCGCAAGCTCGAGGAGCACGGCGCGATGGACCACACCATCGTGATCGCGGCGAACGCGTCGGAGTCGGCGGCGCTGCAGTACATCGCGCCGTACTGCGGGTGCACGATGGGCGAGCACTTCCGGGACCGCGGCCGCGACGCGCTGATCATCTACGACGACCTGACGAAGCAGGCGTGGGCGTACCGGCAGATCTCGCTCCTGCTGCGGCGCCCGCCGGGCCGCGAGGCCTACCCGGGCGACGTGTTCTACCTGCACTCGCGGCTCCTGGAGCGCGCGTCGCGGGTGAACGAGGCGTACGTCGAGGAGTACACCAAGGGCGAGGTCAAGGGGCGCACCGGGTCGCTGACGGCGCTGCCGATCATCGAGACGCAGGCCGGGGACGTCACGGCGTTCGTCCCGACCAACGTGATCTCGATCACCGACGGGCAGATCTACCTGGAGACGGACCTGTTCAACGCCGGGGTGCGCCCGGCGATCAACGCGGGGCTTTCGGTGTCGCGGGTGGGCGGCGCGGCGCAGACCCCGATCATCAAGAAGCTGGGCGGCGGCGTGCGCCTGGCGCTCGCGCAGTACCGCGAGCTGGCGGCGTTCGCGCAGTTCGCGTCGGACCTGGACGAGGCGACGCGCAAGCAGCTGGACCGCGGCCGCCTGGTGACCGAGCTGATGAAGCAGAAGCAGTACGCGACGCTGGGGGTGGCCGAGCAGGCCGTCACCCTGTACGCGATCGAGAAGGGGCACTTCGACCAGGTGGGCGTCGAGCGCGCGCTCGAGCACGAGGCGGGGCTCCAGGCCCACATGCGCGAGCGCCACAAGGAGCTGATGGAGCGCATCGGGGCCAAGCCCGAGCTGACCGAGGAGGTCGACGCGGAGCTCTCCGCGGCGATCGCCGGGTTCGCGGAGACCGCGGCGGCCGCGGCCTGAGATGTCGAGCAGCAAGGAGATCCGGATGAAGATCCGGAGCGTCCGCAACACGCAGAAGATCACGCGCGCGATGGAGATGGTCGCGGCGTCGAAGATGCGCCGCGCCCAGGAGCGCATGCGGTCGGCGCGCCCCTACCGCGAGAAGATCCTCGAGGTGTGCGCGCACGTCGGCGACGCGGTCGGCGAGTACCACCACCCGTTCACGGTCGCGCGCGACACCGTCTCGGCGGTCGGCATGGTGGTGGTGACCACCGACAAGGGGCTGTGCGGCGGGCTCAACGCGAACCTGCTGCGGACGGTGCTCGCGTCGTCGCGCGCGCTGGAGGCCGAGGGCAAGCGCGTGCGCTACACCGTGTTCGGCAACAAGGGGGTCGGGTTCCTCGGTCGCTTCAACGCCGAGATCGTCTCGTCGGTCACCGGGATCGGCGACAACCCCCGCCTCGAGGCGATGCTCGGGGCGATCACGCAGATGACCGACGCCTACGTGTCGGGGGACGTCGACCGCGTCGACGTCGTCCACAACCGCTTCGAGAACACGATGCGGCAGGTCCCCAGGCAGTTCCAGCTGCTGCCGCTCGGCGGCATGGAGTTCGACACCGGGAAGCACGGCATGCCGTGGGACTACATCTACGAGCCGGACGCCCGCGACGTCATGGACGTCCTGCTGCGGCGCTATATCGAGTCGGTGGTTTACGCCTGCGTGATCGAGAACATCGCGTCGGAGCAGTCCGCGCGCATGGTCGCCATGAAGGCCGCGACCGACAACGCCGGCAAGCTGATCGCCGAGCTCAACCTGATCTACAACAAGACGCGCCAGGCGGCGATCACCCAGGAGATCGCGGAGATAGTCGGCGGCGCGGCGGCGGTCTGACCGGGAGGACGGAAAATGGGCGACGGCAAGCTGATCGTGACCACCACCGACCAGGTCGGCGGTCGGCGCGTCTCCAGCCCGCTGGGCATGGTGATCGGGTTCTCCCACGCGCACGTCTTCGACCTGAAGTCCTACCGGAAGATGTTCGAGGACGCGATGGGCGACATGGTGGCGAACGCGTCGGCCGCCGGCGCGCACGCGGTGGTGAAGGTGCGCGTCACGCACTCGGTGGTGCACGAGCGGCACCTGTGCTTCCAGGTCAGGGGGACGGCCGTGAAGCTCGAGGACGCCGCCTGACCGCGGCAGGGACAGCACGCCGGGGGGCGCGAGCGCGCGGCCCGGCGACGGAAGGAGAAGGAGACAGGGGATGAGCGACACGGACGTGACAGTGGTGACCACCGACGAGGTCGTCGGCAAGCGCATCACCGGGCAGCTGGGCGTGGTCGGCGGCTTCGCGCACGCCAACGTCTTCGACATGAAGTCGTACAAAGAGGCGTTCCGGCAGGCGCTGACGGAGCTGGAGGCCAACGCGGCGGCGCTCGGCGCGAACGCGGTGGTGGGCGCCCGGACCGACGAGGCCGTGTCGCACGAGAAGCACGTCGGCGTCGTGGCCTTCGGCACGGCCGTGAAGGTCGAGGACGCGTGAGGGCCGCGGGAACACAACAACAGGAGAGGACGCGGCAATGGACGACAGCATCACCGTGACGACGACCAACACGATCGAGGGGAGGCGGATCGTCGCCTACCTCGGCCTGGTGGTCGGCGAGACAATCCTGGGCGCGAACATGTTCAAGGACCTGTTCGCCGGGATCCGCAACATCGTGGGCGGCCGCTCCGAGGCGTACGAGAAGGAGCTCGGGAACGCCCGCGCGCTGGCGCTGGACGACCTGAGGGCGGCGGCGCGCGAGCTGGGCGCCAACGCGGTGGTCGGCATCGACATCGACTACGAGGTGATCACCATGGGCAACGGCAACATGCTCATGGTGTCGATCTCCGGCACGGCGGTGCGGGCCGAGTGACGGGGGAGAGGTCTCAGCAGAGGGGAACGACAGGATGAGCGAGAACGGGAAAGGGACGATCGTGCAGATCATCGGCGCGGTGATCGACGCGGAGTTCCCGACGGATCGGCTGCCGAAGGTGTACGACGCCTTGGTGGTCGACGAGTCGGGTCTGACGCTCGAGGTGCAGCAGCAGCTGGGCGGCGGGATGGTGCGCACGATCGCGCTGGGCGCCTCCGAGGGGATGCGCCGCGGGATGTCGGTGTCGAACACCGGCGAGCCGATCAAGGTGCCGGTGGGCAAGGAGACCCTCGGGCGGATCATGGACGTCCTCGGGCGGCCGATCGACCGCGGGGGCGACATCGGCGAGGCTGAGCGCATGCCGATCCACCGGCTGGCGCCGAGCTACGACGAGCTGTCGCCGAACCAGGAGATCCTGGAGACCGGGATCAAGGTGATCGACCTGATCTGCCCGTTCGCCAAGGGCGGCAAGGTGGGGCTGTTCGGCGGGGCCGGCGTCGGCAAGACCGTCAACATGATGGAGCTGATCCGCAACATCGCGATCGAGCACTCGGGCTACTCGGTGTTCGCCGGGGTGGGCGAGCGCACGCGCGAGGGCAACGACTTCTACCACGAGATGAAGACGTCGAACGTGCTCGACAAGGTCTCGCTGGTGTACGGGCAGATGAACGAGCCGCCGGGCAACCGGCTGCGGGTGGGGCTCACCGGGCTGACGATCGCGGAGCAGTTCCGCGACGAGGGGCGCGACGTGCTGCTGTTCATCGACAACATCTACCGCTACACGCTGGCGGGCACCGAGTGCTCGGCGCTGCTCGGGCGCATGCCGTCGGCGGTCGGCTACCAGCCGACGCTGGCGGAGGAGATGGGCAAGCTCCAGGAGCGGATCACGTCGACGCGCAAGGGGTCGATCACGTCGGTGCAGGCGGTGTACGTCCCGGCGGACGACCTGACGGACCCGTCGCCGGCGACGACGTTCGCGCACCTGGACTCGACGGTGGTGCTGTCGCGGCAGGTCGCCGAGCTGGGGATCTACCCGGCGGTCGACCCGCTCGACTCGACCTCGCGACAGCTGGACCCGCTCGTCATCGGCGAGGACCACTACAACACCACGCGGGCCGTGCAGAACACGCTGCAACGCTACAAGGAGCTGCGCGACATCATCGCGATCCTGGGGATGGACGAGCTGTCGCCCGAGGACAAGCTCACGGTGGCGCGCGCGCGCAAGATCCAGCGGTTCCTCTCGCAGCCGTTCTTTGTGGCGGAGGTGTTCACCGGGACCTCGGGCAAGTACGTCCCGCTGAAGGAGACCATCGAGGGGTTCAAGGGGATCGTCGAGGGCGAGTTCGACGACCTTCCCGAGCAGGCGTTCTACATGGTCGGCAGCATCGGCGAGGCGGCCGAGCGCGCCAAGGCGATGGCGGCCTAGGCGGGGCGATGTCTGTCTTCCGGCTGGTGGTCGTCAGCGCCGAGCGCGAGATGTACTCGGGCGACGTCTCGTACGTCGCCTGCCCGGGCTCGCAGGGCGAGCTCGGGGTGCTCCCCCGGCACGCGCCGCTGATGACGATGCTGCGGCCCGGCGTGCTGGAGCTGACGCTGGCGGACGGGAAGCGGGAGCACATCTACGTCTCCGGCGGGATTCTCGAGGTGCAGCCCGACCAGGTGATGGTGCTTGCCGACGTCGCGCTGCGTAGCGAGGAGCTCGACGAGAAGCGCGCGGAGGAGGCGCACCGCGAGGCCGAGCAGAAGATGCAGGCCCAGCCGACCGGGCTCGACTACGCCGCCGCGCAGGCGGAGCTCGCCGAGGCGATGGCGCAGATCCAGGCGATCCGGAAGCTGCGCAACCGCGCGTAGCCGCCCGGCGCGCCCGCCCGACAGCATGGCGCGCCGCCGGCTGGTGTCCGTCGTCGGGTCGTCCGACCCCGCGACCCCCGACGCCGCCCTCGGAATGGCGGAGGCGCTCGGGCGCGCGCTCGTCGACGGCGGCTACCGCGTCATGAGCGGCGGACTCGGCGGCGTGATGGAGGCCGCGTTCCGCGGCGCGCGCTCGTCCGCCCGCCACCGAGACGGCGACACTGTCGCGGTGCTGCCCGGCCTTGACGAGGACGACGCCAACCCGCACGCCGACATCCGCATCCCGACCGGGCTCGGCCACCTGAGGAACGGGGTCGTCGCGGCGTCGCCCGCGGTGGTCGTGGTCTGCGGGGCGGCCGGGACGCTGAGCGAGATGGGCCTGGCCTGGCGGATGGGCCGGCTGGTGGTCGCGCTCAAGGGAAGCGGCGGCATCGCCGACGAGTACGCCGGCCGCCCGGTCGACGGCGCCACGCCGCGCCCGCCGGAGATCTCAAGGGTGCTCGCCGCGTCCTCGGCCGCCGAGGCGGTGCGGCTCATCGACGAGAACATCGGGTTTGTTCTCCGGTCGATGGGAGTTGACCCCTATAGGGTAGATATCTCCAGCGAGTCCCCGGACGCGACAGGCGGATGACGGCGGACCGGACAGGCTTAGCGGGCGCGAAGGAAGTCATCCCACGTGATCCAGCCCCTCCCTGAAGACACGAAGA
This sequence comes from uncultured Gammaproteobacteria bacterium, assembly GCA_964654265.1. GTDB lineage: Bacteria > Pseudomonadota > Gammaproteobacteria > Tethybacterales > CBDBMS01 > CBDBMS01. Next base: position 20,016 of record CAZZIL010000078.1, read on the forward strand.
AGGTCCCGGTACACGAACACTCGGTTGCGTCTGCCCTTGGTCAGATCCTCAAGGATTTTCAGCTCGGTCAATTGGCCAATGAGGCGGGTGGTTGCCGAGTAACTCATCCCGGTTGATTCCATCACCTGCGGGATCGTCAGCACGGGGTTCTGGTGCAGCAAGTCGAGGACACGGTAACCCTTCCCCGCAGAGCGACCGAGGTGTTCAGTGATGGTCTGTCGGTGCTTTTCATGCAGGCCGAGGAGGTTCTTGGCAATCCCGGTGGCTTCCTCGCTCACCTCGGTGACCCCCCTCAGGAAAAACAGGAGCCAGCCTTCCCAGTCGCCCTTGTCATGGACAGCCTGGAGGTGTCTGTAGTAGTCGAAGCGATTGCGCGCAAAAAAGAGCGACACGTAGAGGACCGGTTGGGTAAACACCTGGTGGTGACAAAGCATGAGGGTGATGATGAGCCTGCCGAGACGCCCGTTGCCGTCAAGGAACGGGTGAATGATTTCGAACTGGGCATGCACCAACCCCACACGGGCAAGGATGGGGAGGGGGTCTTGGCGATGGATGAACTTTTCCAGGTCGCTCAGGCACGGCCCCACCTCGTTCGGGGGAGGCGGAACGAACGTGGCATCGCTGATCGGGCTGTCGGAGGGTCCGATCCAGTTCTGTGTTGTGCGCAGCTCTCCCGGTGTCAGCCGGTACCCCCTGACTCCCTCCAAGAGAACCTTGTGGATCTCCCTGAACAGGCGAGTTGACAGGGGGAGATCAACCAGCCGTTCCAAGCCGTATTCCATGGCCCGCACGTAGTTCATCACCTCGCCCACCTCGCCCTTGGCGGGACTGGGTGACAGCGGTCTTTGCTCGGCGACCAGCAGGTCTTGGAGCGTGCTTCGTGTTCCCTCAATCCGGTTGGAGAGGACGGCCTCCTTGCGCACGCACATGAACAGAAACAGCCTTGGGTTGGGCAACATCTCCATCATGCCATCCAGTCTCCCCACGGCTTGGTCTGCCTTGGAGAGCATGGCCTGCACCTCTCCCTCAAGTCGGACGGGTGGGTCTGGGGGTAACGGAGCGGGGATGAACGCGTGATAGTCCGATGACTGGCGCACGTACCGGCCTGCCCGGTGCTGTGTGTTTGATTGGGTGTCCTTGCTCATTGCGGGCACATTATACCTCCATATCGTCATTTAGGGCACTTTTCCGGTGATACGGGTCGAATCACCGTGCCATATCACCACTAGTGGTGATATGAGGGCGTGCTTCGCCCCGTATGGTCGTTTGGGGTCTCTTTCTGGTGATATGGGTCGGATCGCCGTGCCATATCACCACTAGTGGTGATATGGGGACGTGCCTTGCCCCATGTTGCCGAGAGGAGGGTCTTTCCGGTGATATGGGTTGGGTCGGTGTGCCATACTGTCGCTTGCGGTGACATAGCGGGGTGTTTCGTCCCATGCTGTCGGGAAAGGGGTCTTTCCGGTGGTATGGGTCGGGATCGTGCGCCATACGGCCGCTTGCGGTGATATGGAACTTGGCTTCGCCCCATACTGCCGGGAAGGGTCTCTTTCCGGTGATATGGTCGCGTCCGCTCGTTGGCATGGTGGTCGCACACGGAGCCCCGGGATGGACGGGTCGCCTGTCCGGGCGAGAGGGCTACAGGTTCAGGAGGGCCGCGAACGTCAAGACCCCGGCCAGGGTCCCGACCGCGATGTTCGAGCGGCTCAGCAGGTAGGCGACGAGCGTCACGGCCAGCGCGGCGAGCCGCTGCCACTCCTCCGAGTCGGCCAGGCTGCTCTGCGGGTGGAGCGTCATCTGGGCGAGCAGCGCGGCCAGCAGCGCGTAGGCCACGCACGAGAAATAGCGGAACGCGGCGCTGTCGGCGGAGAGGCGCTTGCTGAGGTGGGCGCCGAGGAGGCGCCAGAAGGTGGAGGCCCCGACCGAGACGGCGATGATCAGCTCAGCCATCGGTGTCCTTCCAGCCCGGGTCCTCCCACAGGCGCGCGAGGACGAACGCCGCGGTTCCGCCGAGCACCCCGGACACGGTGAGCGCCATCCCCCCGGCCGCGTCGCGGGTCGCGAGGTAGGCCAGGACCCCCAGCGCCATCGCGACCAGGTAGGGCCGCCTTGAGGTGGCGCTCAGGATCATGCACACGAAGTAGGTCGGGTTGATGATCAGCATGGTGGTGATCGCCCGCTCGCTGAGGGCGCCGGCGACCAGGTGCCCGGCGAGCGTCGCGAGGATCGTCATCACCCACACCCCGAGCGCGAGGGTCACGTAGAAGTCGAAGCGGTCGGCCGGGGCCACCTGGCGGCGGCTGCTCATGAAGCAGGCCCAGCTGGTGACGGCGGTGAAGTGGGACAGCCAGTAGAGGTGGCCATCGCGGAGCCCCGGCCGGCGCAGCAGCGGGAACAGCGCGATGATCATCGGCAGGAAGCGCGAGTTGATGAGCAGGACGGTGAACCCGACGGCAAGCGCGGTGGCCCCGCCGGCGTACAGCTCCGCGTGCGCGACCTGGGCGGGGAGCGCGAACACGGTCGCGGTGGACAGCAGGGCCAGGCCAAGGGAGAACCCGCTCTCCTGGTAGAGGATCCCGAGCGCGACGAAGCTGGCGCACGTGGAGAGTCCGGGGCTCCCGAGGATCAGGCGCACCGCAAGCAGGCGGTGCGACGGTCTCCCGGTCACGGGAGGTGGGCCGGGCCGATGGCGTGCCGGGCGGGCGGCCGCGGCCAGTCTTGGCGTCTCATCGCCGGGCAAGTTTACAGGAAGCCGCCGGCGCCGCCGGCGCGCGGTGGTAGACTTCCCGCAGTGGACACGGCATCGATCACCGCGGAGCTCAACCCGCAGCAGCGCGACGCGGTGACGGCGCCGGACGGGAACCTGCTGGTGCTCGCGGGCGCCGGGACCGGGAAGACCCGGGTGCTCACGTCCCGCGTCGCCTGGCTGGTCGCCAACGGCATGGCGCACACCGGGGAGGTGCTGGCCGTCACCTTCACCAACAAGGCGGCGGAGGAGATGCGCGGCCGCGTCAGGCGGATGCTTGGGCACGACACCTCGCGGATGTGGATCGGGACCTTCCACTCGATCGCCAACCGCCTGTTGCGCATGCACGCCACCGAGGCCGGGATCAAGCCCGGCTTCCAGATCATCGACAAGTCGGACCAGACGACGGTCGCGCGCGGCATCCTCAAGGACGAGGGGGCCGACTCCAGCGCGGAGAGCGTGCGCGAGATGACCGGGTTCATCTCCAAGAGCAAGGAGTGGGGGCTGCTCCCGTCGGACATCCCGCCGTCGGACACGCGCACGAGGCGGTGGCTGCCGTACTTCGAGATCTACAACAGGCTCCTGCGCGAGCAGAACAAGGTCGACTTCGGCGACCTGATGATCCTCTCGGGAAGGCTCCTGCGCACGCACCCGGAGATCCAGCGCCGGTACACCGACCGCTTCCGGCACGTCCTGGTCGACGAGTTCCAGGACACCAGCGCCTTCCAGTACGACTGGCTGAAGCTGTTCAAGGGGAAGGACAACCGGTTCTTCGCGGTCGGCGATGACGACCAGTCGATCTACGGGTTCCGCTCGGCGGACCCGCGCATCATGAGCGCCTACCGGGAAGAGTTCGAAGTCGGGACGATCGTCCGCCTCGAGCTGAACTACCGGTCGCAACCCGGCATCCTGAAGGCGGCGAACGCCCTGATCGACGGGAACACCAACCGGATCGGCAAGACCCTGAGGCCGGTGGTCGAGGAGCGGGAGCCGATCCACCTCAGGGGGTTCGGCGCCGACAAGGACGAGGCGCACTTTGTCGCCGCGGCCGCGGCGGGGCTCGTCTCGGACGGGGACGACCCGGGCGAGATCGGCGTGATCTACCGCACGAACGCGCAAAGCCGGCTGCTGGAGCAGGCGATGCTCGCGCAGCGGGTGCGCCACCAGATCTACGGCGGCCGCCGCTTCTTCGACCGCAAGGAGGTGCGCGACTCGGTCGCCTACCTGCGGCTCGCGGTCAACCCGCAAGATCACGACGCGCTCCAGCGCGTCGTCAACTTCCCGCCGCGGGGCATCGGCGCCGTGACCGTGGGGTCGCTGGCCGCCCACCCGGGCGGCATGTGGGCGGGCATACAGGCCGCCGCGCCGGGCTCCAACAAGGTCGACGCGTTCCGGGCGCTGGTCGAGGGGCTTGCCGCCGCGCACAGCGCGGGGGAGTCCCCCGGCGACATGGTGGTCCGCGTCAACCGCGAGTCGGGGCTGCGCGAGCACTTCTCCAGGAAGCGGGAGGACCGCGAGCGCATCGAGAACCTCGACGAGCTGGTCAACGCCGCGCGCGAGTTCGAGCAGGAGGCCGGCGAGGAGGCGGGCCTGGCGGACTTCGTGTCGCACCTGTCGCTCGACACCGGCAAGAGCGACGCGCACGTGTCGCGGGGAGTCAGCCTGATGACCGCGCACGCCGCCAAGGGGCTTGAGTTCGGGACGGTGTTTGTGGTCGGGCTGGAGGACGGGCTGTTCCCCCACTACATGTCGCTGGAGTCCCCGGCGGAGCTCGAGGAGGAGCGGCGCCTGCTGTATGTCGCGATCACGCGGGCGAAGCGCCGGCTGTTCCTGACCTACGCGCGCACCCGGATGGAGCACGGCAACATCCGCAGGTGCCGCATGTCCCGCTTCGTGGAGGAGCTGCCGGACGACGTGGTCGAGGAGTACTCGCCCGGGACCCACCCGGTCGGGCGTCCCGCCGGGACGGAGGCGCCGCGCAAGGAGAGGGGGCGCGCCCCCCTTCAGGATGTCGGCCGCCGCTCGGGGACCAAGTACGAGAAGGGGGACCGGGTCGAGCACCCGATGTTCGGGCAGGGCATCGTCATGACGAAGGCGGTCTTCGGGGGTCTCCCGGTGCTTGACATTCGGTTCGACCGGCATGGGAAGAAGAGGATCTGTCCCGACGTGGTCGAGATGAAGGTGCTCGACCGGGTCTGACGGGCGGTCGCCGGGCGTGCCGCGCCGCGGCGGCCACGGGGGACGCTCAGCCCAAGGACGGCGAGGTGTCGCCCTCGGGTCGCGCACCCGTGGCATGGCTCAAACACATATGGCGGGCAAGCGGCTTTCCGGGGCGGTGTTCCTCGTAGCTCGCGGCGCGCCTGATCCCTCCTTCCGAGTCTTGGCCGCCACGCGGCCACTCGACAACGTTGGGCATCCTGTCCGCGGCGTGCGCGTCGGGCACCGCAAGACGGCCGTGAGGCCGTAAGGGGGCGACAGAACGGGGGGTGGCATGGACCAGACACATGTGGCAGGCAAGCGGCTTTCCGGGACGGTATTCCCCGCAATCGGCGGCGGACCTGATCCCTCCTTCCGAGCCTTGGTCGCCACGCGGCCACTCGCCAGCGTTGAGCATCCTGTCCGCGGCGGTCGGCGGGCGCGCCGCGCCGCGGTTACCACGGCGGACGCTCAGCCCAGGGACGGCCAGGTGTCGGCCACGCGGTATCCCTCCGGCCAGGGGTCCTCCGGGTCCAGCATCAGCTGCTGGGTGCCGGTGATCCACGCCCTTCCCGTGACTGTCGGAACGATCGCCGGGCGCTCCCCGACACGGGTCTCCCCCACGATCTTCCCCAAAAACCGCGACCCGATGACGGACTCGGCGGTGAACGAATCCCCGCTCCGCATCTCGCCTCGCGCGTGCATCACCGCCATCCGGGCGCAGAGTCCGGTCCCGGTGGGCGAGCGGTCGATCTTCCCTGGCCGGATGGCGACGGCGTTGCGGCCGGTCCGACCGCCTGGGCGGTCCTCGACCGGCGCGGCGAACAGGCAGAAGGAGAAGTGGTCCCATTCCGCGTTCTCCGGGTGGCTGAAGCCGATCTGCGCGTCCGCGGCGGCGATGATTTCCATGCCGAGTCCGATGAGCGTGCGCGCCTCGCCGGGGCGCACCTCAAGGCCGAGGTCGCGCGCCCGGACCAGCACGAAGCTGTCGCCGCCGTAGGCGGTGTCGACCCGGAGCGTCCCGTGGCCCTCCAGTTCCAGCGGCGCGTCCAGTCGGTGCGCGAACGACGGGACGTTC
>CAZZIL010000079.1:0-4643 GCA_964654265.1 uncultured Gammaproteobacteria bacterium
GTTTCCTCTGCAGGTCGATCATGGGCTGTGTCTTTCGCTGGCTGTGAATCTCCTTCCGAGACCATTATCAGGGATAATTCACAGCCATGCCCACGCTGATCCTGCTGCGCCACGGACAGAGCGCCTGGAACAAGGAGAACCGGTTCACCGGCTGGGTGGACGTGGACCTCACGGAAGAGGGGGTCGCCCAGGCAAGGCGCGCAGGGGAGCTCCTGAAGGCCTCCGGGCTCGGCTTTTCGAAGATCTACACCTCGTTCCTGCTCCGGGCCGCCAGGACGCTCTGGGAGGTCCAGGAGGCGACCGGGACGCACTGGATGCCCGTCGCAACCGACTGGCGGCTCAACGAGCGCCACTACGGGGCCCTGCAGGGCAGGAACAAGGACGAGACCAGGGAGAGGTACGGCGCCGAGCAGGTGCAGGTCTGGCGCCGGAGCTACGCCGTGCCCCCTCCGCAGCTAGAGGAGCCGCAGGAGGACCCAGACGGCAGGTACGCGGGCGTCGAGATCCCGAGGGGCGAGAGCCTCAAGGAGACCCTCGAGCGGGTGATGCCGTGCTGGGAGGAGCGGCTCAGGCCGGACCTGGAGGCCGGGAAGAGCCTCCTGGTGGTAGCGCACGGCAACTCCCTGAGGTCGCTAGCCAAGCACCTGGACGGCATGGACGACGACGAGATCATGAAGTTCGAGATCCCGACCGGCGTTCCGCTGGTCTACGAGCTCGGCGACGGCCTTGCCGTCTCCTCGCGCAGCTTCCTTGGGGGATAGCGGGGCGGCCGCCTTGCCGGCCGGCGGCGGCGCGCCCGAGGCTGCCGCGCGGATGGGCGAGGCCCTGGAGCAGGCGCGCCTGGGCGCGGCCGCGGGCGAGGTTCCGGTGGGCGCGGTCCTCTGCGACGGACAGGGCAGGCTCCTGGCGGCCGCGCACAACCGGACGATCGCGGACTGCGACCCAACCGCGCACGCGGAGGTTCTCTGCCTGCGCGAGGCCGCCAAGGCGGCGGGCAACCACCGGCTGGACGGCTGCAGGCTCTACGTGACCCTCGAGCCCTGCGCGATGTGCGTGGGGGCAATGCTCCACGCGCGGCTGACCTTCCTGTCCTACGGGGCGGCGGACCCCAAGACCGGCGCCTGCGGCGGCGCGGTGGACCTCGCCGCCGAGCGGAGCCTGAACCACCACATGGAGGTGGAGGGAGGGACGCTCGCGGATCAGTGCGGAGAGCTGCTCAGGGAGTTTTTCAGGGAGAAAAGGGGATGAGGATCGAGGTAAGCATCCCGGAGCAGTCCCTGACGCTCTACGACGGCGGGGAGGCGGTCAGGGAGTATTCGGTCTCAACCGCCAGGAACGGCCCCGGGGAGGTCAAAGACAGCCTCTGCACGCCCCGGGGACTGCACTACGTGCGCGCCAAGATCGGCGCGGGCCTGCCGGCGGGCAGCGTCATGCGCGGCCGCCGGCCGACGGGCGAGGTGTTCAGCCCCGAGGGCAAGGACATGGAGAGCGGCCGGGACTGGATCACCAGCAGGATCCTGTGGCTGTCGGGCAGGGAGGTCGGCAAGAACCGGCTCGGGGAGGTCGACACCATGAGGCGCTACATATACATCCACGGCTCGCCGCACACCGACAAACTCGGGACGCCGGCGTCGGCGGGATGCGTCAGGATGGCGGACGCGGACGTTATCGAGCTGTTCGACCTGGTGCCGGCGGGGACAGATGTCCACATCGGCTGAAGACAGGGAGGGGCTGCCCTGGAGGCAGCGCCTGGCCCACATCCTCGCGGTCGACTGGGGGACGACCAACCTGCGCGCGTACGTTTCGCGGAACAACATAGTCGTCGCCGAGTTCGAGAGCGACAAGGGGCTGGTCCAGGCGCGCAAGCTCGGGTTCGAGCGCTCGCTCAAGGACACGGTCGGGGACATCTTCGACCTCGTCAACATCGAGGGGGTGATCATGTGCGGGATGGTCGGGGCCAAGGAGGGCTGGGCCGAGGCCCCATACGTCAAGTGCCCGTGCTCGGCGGAGGACGTCGCGGCGTCGCTCAAGGAGCTCCCGCCCTTCCAGGGCGCGCCGGCGTTCATCGTCCCCGGCGTGTCCTGCGAGCGGGACGGCCGCATCGACGTGATGCGCGGCGAGGAGACCCAGGTGTTCGGGGCCTTCGTCAGCGGCGAGGGCGATCCCGGCAAGACCTTCAAGGCCGCGATCGACGGCGGGACCGGCAACGGCACCTACGTCCTGCCCGGGACCCACACCAAGTGGGCGCGCGTAAGGGACGGGAAGATCGTCGGCTTTCGGACCTTCATGACCGGGGACGTCTACAAGGCCCTGCGCGACCACACTGTGTTCGGCATGGAGCCCTCCGAGGGCGAGGGGCACGACGACGAGGCCTACACGGACGGCGTGAGGGAGGGGGCGGCCACGGGCTCGGGAGGGGACTTCCTCTCGCGGCTGTTCACCGCGAGGACCCTGCGGCTGTTCGGCAAGCTCGACAGGGGGAAGCTCTCCTCCTACCTCAGCGGCATGGTCATAGGGGCCGAGGTGGCCGAGGGCAAGAAGGAGGTCGACGGGGAGGTGCTGCTGATCGGGAGCGGCAACCCCACCGAGCTCTACAGGGACGCGCTCTTTGAGCAGGGGGTAAAGTACAGGCACCTGCTGTACGCGCCCGTGGTCCACAGCCTGACCGAGTTTCTGGCCTACAGGGGGATAAAGGCGAAGCACCCCGACGAGGAGATCCCGGGGGAGTGGAGCTGGCCGTGAGCGCCGCAGCGGGCCCGATCCTTGCGGTCGACTGGGGAACGAGCACCCTGCGCGCCCACCTGGTCGCCAGAGGCGAGGTCGTCGCAACGCACGAGAGCGCAGGCGGGATCGACCTGGCCTTCGAGCGCGGCTACGGCAAGGCCCTGAAGGAAACCGCAGGCGACAGCCTGGGGAAGGCCGAGGCAGTCGTGATGTGCGGGAAGGTGCCGTCCATGGGCAAGCAGGTCGAGCCCCGCTACGAGAGCTGCCCGTGCTCGGTCGGGCAGGCCGCCTCGGCGATGCTTACGCTCGACCCGGCGGACGGCGTCCCCGTGCTGCTGGCCCCGGGCCTGCGCAACGCGGAGGGCAAGCAGCCCGACGTGATGTGGGGCGGGGCGACCCAGGTGTTCGGAGCCGTGGCGAGCGGGCACGGGGACGGCCTGTACGTTCTCCCCGGCCCCCACACGAGGTGGGTGAGGGTCAGGCACGGGGACATCGCGGAATTTCGGACCTTCATGACCCTGGACGTCTACCGGGCCGTACGCAACGAAACCTCGCTGAACGTCGACGGGCGCCCGGACGGCAGGTTCCGCCATGACGCCTTCGTCTCAGGCGTCAGGGCGGGCGCGCAGTCGCCGGGCGACCTGCTCTCGGAGATGTTCTCGACGTACGCGCAGTGGCATGCTGGATCGCTGGGGAAGGACGGCATCCCCTCCCGCACCCTCGGGACGCTGATCGGCGCCGAGGCGGCCTCCGGCGCCGGGTCCGCCGGCGAGGGCGAGGTGAGGCTCATCGGCGAGGAGGCAGCGGTGGCCATGTACCGGATCGCCCTGGAGGCGCTGGGGCTTTCCTGCGCCGTGATCGACGACGAGCCTGCGGCGCGGGGGCTGCGCGCCTGCTACGAGCTGAGGGACGGCTTCGTCGGGGACTGATCAGGCCAGTCCTTGCTCAGCAAGGCATTCGGCAACGGCGGAGACCGTTATGTCCTTGGGGTCGCCTGCGAGCATGTGCTGCTTCCAGGGGGCGTACCTGGGTCCGTACTCGCTGCCGACCGCAAGGCAGGGCGTCCCTGCTGCCGCGGCCAGGTGGCCCAGGCCGCTGTCGTTGCCGACGTGCAGGGAGACCAGCGACAGCAACGCGCAGGTGTCCAGCAGGGAGGTCCTGCCCGCGAGGTTCAGCCCGCCTACCCTGCCTGACACAGCCTGGCACAAGTCGGTCTCAGGCTCGCTGCCGAGGACAAGCACCTTGTCGAAGCTGCCTGACAGCTTGCCCGCCAGGTCCATGAAGTTGCCCTGGCCCCATGCCTTGGACAGGGAGGATGCGCCGGGGGCGATCGAAAGGAATCTGCCGCCCCCGTCCAGTCCGAACCGCTCGGATACCCGCTCGACCCGTTCCTGGTCGAAATGAACGGTTGGGTCGACGGGGCTCTCCCAGCCGTCGAGGATGCCGTCGAGCATCGAGAGCCTGATCTCCATCTCGGACTTGCCTTCGGGCGTGTCCATGTATCTCCGGCACCTCTTGTGCGTTGCCCTAGCAAGGCGGTGGAACAGCTGGAGCCTGCTCGCCCTGCGGGTGGTCAGCACTACGTCCCAGCGCTGCCGCAGCAGACCTGTCAGCAAAATCAGCCTGCTTGAATACCCCCCCCCCTTTGTTGGGAGTATGTGGAGCTTGCTAATGAAAGGCACCTCCATCAACAGCTCGCTGCAGGCTTCGTGGATTAGAACCTCTATACTGTGATCAGGGTCCAGACGATGTATCGCATTTAAGATGGCGATGTCGATGGCGACCTCGCCGATCTTCTTGTGGGCCTTGATCAGATATCTCATAGAAACTCAGATAAGTTGATTGTCCTTCAGAAAATCTAACACTTTCTTGACATCGATTTTCTTTGGGTCTCCTGTTACCATGTGTTGTTTCCAAGG